>JAUNNI010000009.1 GCA_030531555.1 Eubacteriales bacterium
CAAACCCCTCATGATTGAGGGGCAGGGGAGTTGAAGTGTCGAAGACACTTTTTTAGTTGTTTTGAAGCTGTTTTACCAGATGGATCCATCGAATATTTCTCCTCCAATGTTGTAAAGAATACAACGGGTTACAACTTGAAGGATTTGATTATTGGTTCTGAAGGAACCTTAGCAATTATCACAGAAGTTACACTGAAATTACTCCCAGCACCAGTGGAAACCTGCACTTTATTAATTCCATTTAATTCTTTGGAAGAATGTGCAGATATGGTACCAAAGCTGGTTGCTCTTCCAGCCACACCAACCGCCATCGAATTCTTAGAGCAGGAATTACTAGAAATTGTTGAGCGTACTTTGGACAAGCGACTTCCAACAACAGCGGGAGATGCTGTTCTGATCGTAATGTATGATACCAACAGCAAAGAGGAAATGGATCTTGCCATTGAAGCAGCAGCAGAATCTGCTTTAAGCAATGGAGCTTTGGATGTATTCGTAGCAGATACCCCACAGTCTCAGTCTCAGGTTTGGGGAGTTCGTGGTGCCATCTTAGAAGGCATGAAGGCAGATTCTGTATCTCAGGAAGAATGTGACATCGTTGTTCCAAGAGATAAAATTGCAGAATATGTTCGCGAAGCAAGAAAAATTACCGACCGCCTTGGTCTTCGTGTAGAACCATGTGGTCACTGTGGTGATGGTAATATTCACACTGAAATCTTACGTGGACCAGAAATCAGTGATGAAGAGTGGAAAGCATCCACACAGACAGCCATCAAAGAACTCTACGCTTTGGCAAAACGTCTGAAGGGACAGATGTCGGGAGAACATGGCGTAGGAAATGGTCGTATCGAATACCTTGAAGAATTCGTTGGACCAAGAATGATCAAGCTTTACAAAGCAGTAAAACTTGCATTCGATGAAAAATTGATTCTTAATCCAGGTAAGATCGTAGAATTTCAGGAAGATCGCAAACGTGGATAGAATAAAACAATAGGGAAGGAATGAAAACATGAGTACAAAAAAATCATTGTTAGTCGACAAAAATAAGATGCCTTTGGCTATGGGTATCGCCTTTGTTGCCTTTACAACACAGTTTGGTGGCGGATTTGCATCCGGTGCCCAGATCAAACAATACTTTATCAACTATGGTATCTGGTGTCTTTTATTACCAGTAGTAAGCCAAGGTCTTTATGCTATCTTCTTCTGGTATGGAATGAGATATGCTTACAAACATCAGACATATGATTATCGTTCATTTTCTGACAGCATTTACGGACCAACCAAGCTGGTAATGTCCAATGCTTTTGAAATCTGTTACTTAATCATGATCGGAACAGCATCCGCTGCAGCATTTGCTACCGGTGGTTCCACACTGAATACATTGCTTGGTATTCCATACTGGCTTTGTACATTAGTTGTAGCAGCTTTTATCTTTTTTATTGCAATGTACGGTACTAATGTAGTACGTGCGGCTGCTTCCACATTATCCGTTTTAATTATTATTGGTTTAGTTCTTGTATTAGTACCAAATATCTTCTCTCAGGCAGGTGTAATCGGTGAAGCAATCAGCATGATGAAGAGTGGTCAGATGGTAGCTGGATCCATGGAAACAGGTGCATTTATGCCAGCTTTATGGATGTCATTCTTATACTTCTTATTCCAGTTATCTTCCGTTTCTGTTATGTATCAGCATATGGAACCTGTAACAGATGTAAAACAGATCAATAAAGCAGCCATCTGGATGTTCGTTGTAAACTTCTTCTCCATGGAACTTGCCATTGTTGGTATGTTAGCAGTTATGTATACAAGCAGCATGGCAGAAGCTACCGTTCCAATGCTCGTTTTAGTACAGAATGGTCCTGGAGCAGCTGTTTTGACCCCAATCATTTCTATCTTAATCATCCTTGGATCCATTTCCACAGGTGTAAATATGATTGCTGGTATCGTTGCAAGATGTGTTAACGCAGTAGAACGTAACAAATCCGAAGAAGAAAAGAGCAAAGGTCACATGCTTCGTATGGCAATTGCAACCATTATTTTCACAGCAATCGCATGGGGTATTGCTCAGTTTGGTCTTATGGCAGTTGTTAAGCAGGGATATGCTTACTTAGGATATGCTTCTTTGATCACTGTATTTATTCCATTTGTAATTCATGCAATTATTACAAAGATGAAGGATATCTAATTCCAACAAAATATGGACATAAAAATAGGGCGTCACTTTATGTGGGTGGCGCCCTTATTGCATGTCTTTGTTCCTTCAATATTTATGTTCTATGCGTTTAAGAAATCAGTTACGGAACGATTCCAGTGATTTTTTGCGGCTTTAGCGGCTTTTTTTAGATCTTTGTCTTTTAAAGCATCAATTAAAATCTGATGTTCTTTTACAGAATTCATGGATATGGAGATGGAATGCAGGTAGAGATGTCTTCGAACATGTGCCATGAAATTATCCAAAGGAGTGATAAGATATGGATTCTCGGTCAGCTGAATGATGATATCATGAAAATCCTGATCGTATTTTAAAGAGGAAGTGAAATCATCTCGTTCCAAAGCCTTGCGAAGATTCTCATTGAGTGCTTCTAAATGATCAATATGTTGAATGGTAATCTTAGGTACTACAATCTCTACTGCCAAAGACTGGAGAGCCGCAGATGGAGGAAGTAAAAGGCTAAGATCCTCTTTTTTTGCTGTATTTACATAAGTGGAAACACCAGGTTTCATGGTGATAAAGCCTTGCATAGCCAACATTTGTAATGCTTCACGGATCGGTGTACGACTGATTCCTATGGCTGTAGCTAATTCTTTATCATTCAATTTTTCTCCAGGCTGTAAGGTTCCATTAATGATCCATTCTTGAATCTGTTCAAAAGCACGGTCTTTGGCACTGACAGGGGTCGGTGCGACATAATCTCTAGGAATTGGCATGATAATCCTCCGTTCTAGTTCTCAATCCTGTTAGTTATATCATAGCATATATTAAATAATAAATAAAAGATTATATGATAAATCATAGATTACAATTACAATCTTACAAATCCTTACAAATCATACAATTAAGTCCGATAAAATGTACATAAAATATCTTATCATGATGACAAGAGAAAGAAAAAAGACACACATTTTTATAGAATGTAGGAAATCAAAGAAAAGGAGACGTCAGATCATGAAAACATGTGGTGCAGATTTTGGAGTGAAGTTGAATAAAGGAATCGTTGAAGAGATTGGAAAAAGCTATATCGAACAGCCTGAAATCAAATGGAATGGCAAGGGAATCAAATGGTTTGACGATTCTCAGCTGATGAAAAAGAAAGCCCGGAATTATATCGTAATGGATTTGGAAATGAGTGCGGTTGCTAAGACTGCGGAGAATAAAGATCTTTCTCATCGAATGGAGATTATTCAGATTGGAGCAGTTTTATTGGATTCCAAATACCAGGAGGTTGGCCATTTTATGACATTGGTAAAGCCTCAGTTCAATACCAGAATTGAGCGTAATTATGAAAAACTGACTGGAATCACCACAGAGATGGTAGCAGAGGCTCCTGTGTTTGAAGAAGCCATCAAAATGTTTTTCCAATGGTGCACGAGTGTAAAAAGTAATACACAGATTTGTCAATGGAGCACCAGTGATCTTCACCAGATTAAAAGTGAAATCGCCATGAAAGGATACTATCTTACTAAAAAAGAGAGAGAGCTTCTTACGAATTGGTGTGATTTCCAGCAGGAATATGGAGAAAAACTTGGTGTGGAAGGATGCCTTTCGTTAAAAAAAGCTTTAATGTATGCTGGTGTTGATGCTACAGGTCACTTTCATGATGCCTTAGATGATGCCAGAAATACAGCCACTCTTTTAAGTACCGTTCGAGATGAAGAAAAATGTAAAAAAGCATTGCAGCATGTCATTGATGCAATTCATCCACAGCCATTTGGAACATCTTTGGGAACAATTTTATCAGGCTTTCAACTGGCAATGTGAAATATATCCTTTTAAAGAATGTCTTTGGTATTTTATCAAAGACATTTTTTTCCCTTGATTTGTGGTATACTAATACTTAAGAATTCAGGTAGGAGAAAAGATAAGATGAATATACAGATTTTTGGAACCAAAAAATCATTTGATTCGAAGAAAGCGGAGCGTTATTTTAAGGAACGTGGAATTAAGTACCAATTTATCGACATGAAAGAAAAAGGACTTAGCAAAGGAGAGTTCACTTCGGTCAGTCAGGCCGTGGGCGGTCTGGACCAAATGATTGATCTGGATTGTAAAGATAAGAATTTACTTGCGCTGGTTCAATATTTAAGCACGGAAGATAAATTGGCGAAGGTTTTGGAGAATCAAAAGCTTTTACGTGTACCAATCGTAAGAAATGGTAAGCAGGCAACGATTGGATATGAGCCAGATATTTGGAAAAATTGGAAATAGAGGATAGGAGGTAAATCATATGGCTGGATATTTAATCAAAGATACCACAAGAGAGGAAAGACAGAGAATTGTGGAAGAATCTTTGGGTAATATTGATGCAAACTGTGATGGATGTATGTCTGGTCTTGCAGAAATGTATCAGGATTATATTGATGGAAAAAAAGAAATTCGAGAGATTACCATGGAGTTTAATGCTCGATATGTAAAGGCAGATCTCCCGAAAGATGAATTGTAAGAAAGGAGATTGTTTATGTGGTTTGTATTTGCTCTGTTATCTGCCATTTTTGCTGCTTTAACATCAATTTTGGCTAAGATTGGTATTGATGGAGTAAACTCTAATCTCGCGACGGCCATTCGTACCGTTGTTGTTGTTATCATGGCATGGGGCATGGTTTTTTTAACACAGGCTCAGAGTGGTATCTCAGAGATTAGTAAAAAGAGCTGGGTTTTCTTAGTATTATCCGGGCTTGCAACCGGAGGCTCCTGGTTATGTTATTACCGCGCATTGCAGGTGGGTGAGGCTTCAAAAGTTGTACCAATTGATAAGCTTAGTGTAGTATTTACTTTGATTTTGGCCTTTGTTTTCTTACATGAAGAATTCACTATGAAATCCTTGATTGGATGTGTTTTAATTGGAGCAGGAACCCTGATTATGGTTCTTTAATTGGAATTCGTTGATATTGGAATGGGAGATAGGAAAATGAGTAAGATTCATATTGAAAAAATTAGCGTGACCGATCTTGCCTTAGATGCCATTGTTAATGCGGCAAATGAAGGCTTGTGGGAAGGTGGAGGAGTTTGTGGTGCCATTTTTCGGGCTGCAGGTTCCAAAGAGTTAACAAAAGCATGTCAGGCTATCGGTCATTGTGATACGGGAAATGCTGTGATTACCCCGGGATTTCGCTTGCCGGCAAAATACGTGATTCATGCAGTGGGACCTGTATGGAGAGGTGGTAACTGTAAAGAAGCAAAATTGCTTTATCAGGCCTATCGCAATGCGCTACGAGTTGCTAAAGATAATAATTGTCATTCCATAGGATTTCCATTGATCTCCTCCGGAATTTTTGGTTATCCTTTAGAAGGAGCATGGAAAGAAGCAATCAATGCCTGCAAAGATTTTATTGTAAAAAATGAAACATATGATATTGAAATAACATTTGCTGTTCTTGATGATCGAATCATGAAAGTAGGAAAGCAAATGTTAGAATATGAGGAGAAGAAATCATGAAGATTATTTTTGTGACAGATTATGTCTGTCCATATTGTATTGTTGGAAAAGCAGCGTTAAAGGAAGCCATCCGTCAGCTGGGAATCGAGGTAGAGATTGAAACATTACCCATGCAGCTTACCATGGAAGGAGAGCCTAAGGTAGATACCTGGAGTAATCAGGAAAAGAGAGAAAAATATAAGGTTTTAACAGATCCTGCACAGGAGATGGGCCTTAATGTGAAGATTCCTCCTTTCGTGGTGCCAAGACCATATACAAGACTTGCTTTTGAAGGACATTTCTATGCTTTAGAGCATGGCCTTGCAGATGCTTATGATGATGCGATGTATCGTGCATATTTTGTGGATGAAAGGGACATCGGAGAACTTGATGTGATTACTGATGTGGCAGCATCTGTAGGCCTTGATCCAAAGGAATTATCAGAAGCACTGCAGGATGGAAGATACAGCGAAACAGTGGCTAAAGCGGATGCTTACACAAAAGAAACATTGGATGTCCATTCTGTTCCAACCTTATTCATTGATGGAGATCGTGTTCAGTTTAAAGATTATACAGTTGCGGATGCAATTCGTATTTTAAATTCATATATATAATTATTTTTTGAAATTTTATCAAAAAGTTGAATGATGAAAGCAAAAAAATGTATTAATTCATATTTGACCGATAGGAATAAGTATGTTAGAATGAAATGAATATTCTTTTAGGAGAATATTCATTTTATTTTTGCGTTTTAAACTTTATAGGGTTAAATGACTAAATGAGTAAATAAATAAAGAGTAGAACGATTGAAATCAAGAGGGTTATATGGAACAAAGAGAAAAAGTTTTAGAAGTGAAAGATTTATGTGTACAATTTAATACAGTAGAAGGTACCGTAAATGCGATCAATCATCTGAATTATACCCTTCATAAAGGTGAAAAGCTGGGAATCGTTGGCGAGAGTGGCAGCGGTAAGAGTGTTTCTTCTTTGGGTATCATGCAGTTGATTCCAAATCCCCCTGGAAAGATCACAGAAGGTGAGATTATCTATAAAGGGGAAGATATCGTGAAAAAATCGGAAAAGGAAATGGAGAAAATTCGCGGGAACGAGATCTCCATGATCTTCCAGGAACCGATGACTTCACTGAATCCAATTATCAAATGTGGTAAGCAGATTGCAGAATCCTTACGTTTGCACCGTGGACTCAGTAAAAAAGAAGCGATGAAAGAAGCCATTGCCATGATGAAGGCGGTTGGTATCGCTAATCCGGAAGTACGTGCCCATGAATATCCACACCAGATGTCCGGTGGTATGAGACAGCGTGTCATGATTGCCATGGCTTTGGCATGTAAGCCACAGATTCTGATTGCAGATGAACCTACAACGGCTTTAGATGTTACCATTCAGGCGCAGATTCTTGATCTGATTCGCAACCTGAATGAAGAAATGAACACCAGTGTTTTATTTATCACTCATGACCTTGGGGTTGTCAGTGAACTTTGTGATACGGTTATTGTTATGTATACTGGTCGTGTCATGGAGAAAGCACCAGTTCGAGAGTTATTTGAAGATCCAAAACATCCTTATACCATTGGTTTGATGAAAGCCATTCCTCGCATCACAAAGGATCGTCCTCCTTTGGAGACCATCGAAGGTGCGGTTCCAAATCCAACGGAAAAAATCGAAGGATGTAGCTTTTGGCCAAGATGTCCATATGCGACAGATCGTTGTAAGACAGAAGAACCACCGCTGATTGATATCACTCCACAGCGACAGGTAAAATGCTTCCGCTATGTGGATGCGGCAGAGTAAAGGAGCTATATTATGTCGATAGAAAAGGAAGTGCTGATTAAAGCCGATCATGTAAAAGTATATTTTAAAGGAAAAAATAAACGGTCCGGAGTGGTGAAGGCTGTCGATGATCTTTCTTTTGAGATCATGAAGGGAGAAACCTTCGGGGTAGTTGGTGAGAGTGGCTGTGGTAAGAGTACCATCGGTCGAACTTTAGTGCGATTGCAGAAACCAACCGAAGGGAATATCTATCTAAAAGGTCAGGATATTGCCAATTTAAAGGGTGCGGAATTAAAAGAGATGCGCAAAAGTGCACAAATCATTTTCCAGGACCCTTCTGCTTGTCTTAATCCACGCCGTACCATCAAACAGATTTTAAGAGAACCATTTGAAATCCATAAAATGACCAAGGACTTAGATGTGGATGCCCGCATCGAGGAATTGGTGAAGCTGGTAGGGCTTGATACATATCATTTAAGCCGTTATCCACACGAGTTATCCGGTGGTCAGAAACAGCGTGTTGGAATTGCCAGAGCGCTTGCTTTAGAACCAGACATTATTGTTTGTGATGAGGCGGTTTCTGCACTTGACGTTTCCGTACAGGCTCAGGTTCTTAATCTGTTAGAAGAGCTGAAACAGAAGCTTGGACTTACTTATTTCTTCATTTCTCATAATCTGAATGTAGTTTATCAGGTCAGTGACCGAGTTGCAGTGATGTATCTAGGCAAGATGGTGGAAATTGCATCTTATGAACAGTTATATGCAAAGAGATATCACCCATATACAGAAGCCTTGTTATCTGCAATTCCACAGGTTGATCAAGGAGAACAGAAGGAACGTATTCGTCTGGAAGGCGAAGTTCCAAGTCCATCCAATCCACCGTCAGGCTGTCGTTTCCATACACGATGTCCAAAAGCCTGCGATCGTTGCAAACAGGAAGTGCCGGAATTAAAAGAGGTGGATCCGGGACATTATGTAGCCTGTCTGCTCTATTAATTATTTTTGAAGGTATAACCAAAAGAAGGTTTTATCGATAAATCATATAGGAGGAATAAACAAATGAAAAAGAGATTACTTGCTCTCGTTTTATCTGCAGCAATGGTACTTGGCCTTGTGGCTTGCGGTGGCAGCGGCGATGCAGAAAAAAGCACAGGTGCAGCAGCACCTAGCGGATCTAATACGGTTGTATTAGCATGTGGATCTGGTTTTGATACTATGGACCCAGGTCAGGTTTATGAAAAATACCCACAGATGGTATTAAACGCAACTTATGAAACATTATTCAAATTCTACTCCAACGATGGAGCAGCAGAACCATTACTTGCAGATACTTATGAATTATCTGAAGATGGTTTAACATTAACTGTAACATTAAAAGATGGCCTTAAATTCGCAAGTGGTAACGATATGACTTCCGCTGACGTTGCATTCAGTATCATGCGTGCGAAAAACTTAAAAGGAAATCCATCCTTCATCTGTGATACCATCGAAAGCATCGATACTCCAGATGACAAAACAGTAGTATTCCACCTTACAGAAAGAGATAGTGCTATCGTTTCCAAGCTTGCTTACAGTGCTTGTTCCGTACTTGACTCCGCTGTTGTAAAAGAACAGGGTGCTACTGATGCAGAAGACGCTTCCACAGCAGATGCAGCTCAGAGCTACCTTGATACAACATCCGCTGGTTCTGGTATGTATGTTATGACAAGCTATACTCCAGATTCTGAAATCGTTCTTGAAAAGAACCCTAACTACTGGGGAGAAGCTACAAACGTAGACAAATATATCATCAAAATCCAGGATGATGCAAATACTCAGATGATGACATTATCCAAAGGTGACATTGATATCGCTCTTAACATGACAGCAGATACCATGGATGAATTAAAAGATGACTCCAATGTTGTTTTATTAAACAGCCCTACAAAAACTGTATCCTTCATCATGATGAACATGGATGAAGCAATCGGTGGTCCTGTTTCTAACCCTAAAGTTCAGCAGGCAATCCGTAAAGCGGTAGATTACGCTGGTATCCAGACAATCTGTGGCGAAGGTACTGTAACTCCTTACTCCATCATTCAGGATGGCTTCTTTGGTTCTCTTGGTCAGAGAGATGCTTCCTACAGAAATGTAGAAGAAGCAAAAACTCTTCTTGCAGAAGCTGGTTATCCAGATGGATTTGATGTAGATCTTACTGTTTGTGACCTTGCTATGGAAGGTATCGCATTAACAGACCTTGCTCAGTCCGTAAAAGCAAATCTTGCTGAAATCGGAATCAATGTAAATATCGTTTCTAACCCATGGGCAGCTGGATACGGCGATGATTACCGTGATGGTAAACTTGGCTTCACAGTTATGTACTGGGGTACAGATTACAGCGATCCTAACGTACAGCTTGAATTCCTTGCTGGTGGTATCGTTGGTTTAAGAGCTGGCTGGACTGCAGAAATGGATCCAGAAAATGCTGCTCTTTACAAAAAAGCAACATCTGCAGCAACAGATGATGAACGTATCGAAGCTTTAAAAGAAGTTCAGGAAGCAACATATGAAAATGGTCCATTTATCATGATCGCTCAGGCTCCATGTCCATTAGCATACAGCGCTAGACTTGACAATGTTATGTTCTTCGATGCTTACACAGTAGACCTTACACAGGTTACTATCAAATAATAAATCGAATCAGATCGATTGTTTGTATGACTAATTGAAAACGAAACGGGAGTTTCAAAGCTTCCGTTTCGTTAATCAAAATAGGATAACAGATATTGCCATGAGTGATTTTTTAAAATGATTTAATGATGGAATTATTTAAAGAGAATTGCTGATGGGAGTATCTGTTAACGGGAATTGGGATATAGAAAAGAAAAGAGAGGAGCATCATATGGATCGTTTAAAATTTATTGGAAAACGATTAATTTATTTGGTGGTAATGATGTTTGGTGTTGCCACCTTAGTATTTATCCTGACAAAATTGATTCCGGGAGATCCGGTTACGGCCAATCTGAGTCAGAGAGCTTTGTCAGACCCTACTATTGTTGAGGCATATCGAATGAAATACGGTTTGGATAAACCACTGATCGTACAATATGGCCTTTATATTCGCAATTTATTAAGATTGGATCTTGGTACCTCTATTCGTACCAACAACCCGGTACTTGCAGAGCTGGGACGTTGCTATCCGGCCACCATTGAATTAGCACTTTTCGCCATTGTAATCGCAGCCATCTTTGGTATTCTTTTTGGTATTATTTCTGCAGTAAAAAGAAATAGTATCATTGACCAGATTGTTCGTGCAATCTCTGTGACAGGTGTTAGTTTGCCAAGTTTCTGGTTTGCACTGATTATGTTATATTTCCTTTATTATAAGTTCCCAATCTTCCCGGGACCTGGCCGTCTTAGCAATTCATTTTCTGCGCCGGTCAATGTGACAGGACTTTATGTCATTGACAGCTTATTGGAAGGGGATATTCCAAAAATGTTCGATGCGATTTCCCATCTGTTGTTGCCAGCCATCGTTTTGGCAGCTTTCACCATGGGTCTCATCACAAGAACCACTCGTTCTAACCTTTTAGATGTTATGTCTACGGACTATATCCGTACTGCAAAGGCAAAAGGCTTATCCAACGTGAAGCTGATTCTCCGTCACGCTTTAGGAAATGCTTTGATTCCGGTACTTACTGTTATCGGTCTCGGTCTTGGTAACCTTTTAGGTGGTATGGTTTTGGTTGAAACCATCTTTAACTGGCCTGGAGTAGGACAGTTTGCCTACCAATCCGTTATGTCCAATGATTTCCCTTCTATCATCGGAGTGGCACTGTTAATCGCGCTGAATTATATGGTCATCAATACTGTCGTTGATATTCTTTACGGTATTATTGATCCGAGAGTGAGGGTAAGCTAATGGGACGTTCAATTAAAAAATTATTTAAATCAAATTATTTATTTACCCTGGGTGTTATCATCTGTGTATTCTGGATCGTTATGGCGATTCTTGCGCCGGTTGTAGCTCCTTATAATCCAATCGCACAGGATCTTACCGTACGTTTGGAGGCACCATCTGCAGCCCATATTTTTGGAACAGATAACTTTGGTCAGGACATTTTCAGCCGTGTAATCTATGGTGGAAGATATTCCTTACTGGCAGGTTGTATCACTGTAATCCTTGCTGGAATTATCGGTACCTTCTACGGTGCCATCGCTGGCTATGTTGGTGGTCAGATTGATAACGTGATGATGCGTGTTTCTGAGATGATTCTTTCTTTCCCATCTTTGATTCTTGCCATGATCATCAATGCGGTAATGGGTTCTAGTTTATTTAATACCATGTTTGCTCTTGTAATTGTTGCCTGGCCAACCTATGCAAGAATGATGCGAAGTGTGGTTTTAAGTGTCAAAGAAAATGAATATGTTTCTGCTTCTGAAGTGCTTGGAGCATCCAAAATGAGAATTCTCATGAAAGAAATCATTCCAAACAGTGTGCAGTCTGTTTTAATTATGGCAACCACAGACATTGGTAACCAGATTCTTATGTTCTCCACACTGAGTTTCTTAGGTCTTGGCTCTGCACCACCTACACCAGAATGGGGTATGATGGTATCTGATGGTGTGGATTACTTTAACAAATTCTGGGTAGCAGGTTTCCCAGGACTTGCCATCTTCACCATGGCAGTTGGTGCAAACTTTATTGGTGATGGTCTTCGCGACCTTCTCGATCCAAAGCTTAGAAAGAATTTCTAATTTATACATTTCATCAAGAAAGAAAGTCATAAGTCAAGGATTCATGATATACTTGTTATAACATGAATACTTGACTTTCTTTTGTCGAAATTGATTTTGGTAATCGGATAAAAAAGTATATTCATAGAAAGAGATCATAAAAAAGATTATGACAATCTATAAAAGGAGAATAAATCATGAAAATCAATCGAATTAATCGTGCACTTGATTCTTTAAAGGAGCAGGGAATCTCCCAGATGCTCATCGTGGACCCTATGTCCATTTACTATATGACTGACGTATATATTGAGCCACATGAACGTTTCTTTGGTCTTTACATCAGAGAAGATGGAAACCATGTGATGTTTTTAAATAATCTTTTTACCATTCCGGATGGCGTGGATATTGAAAAAGTATGGTATTCCGATACGGATCCGATCTGCGAAATTATCGCTCGTTATTTGGATAAAGAACAGGTACTTGGTGTTGACAAGGATATCAAAGCAAGATTTTTACTTCCACTTATGGAAGCAAATGCAGCAAAAAGCTTTGTAAATAGTTCCCTTGCCGTTGATATGACACGTGGCATTAAAGATGAAGAAGAGCAAGAAAAGATGAGAGTAGCCTCTGCCATCAATGATCAGGCCATGGCCATTTTCAAAACATTAATTCATGAAGGCGTAACAGAGAAGCAGGTGGCAGATCAGATGCTTGCGATCTATTTAGACCTTGGGGCAGAAGCATATTCCTTCCCACCAATTGTATCCTTCGGTGCCAATGCAGCGGATCCTCATCACAGCCCCGATGATACCGTATTAAAAGAAGGCGATTGTGTTCTTTTTGATGTGGGATGCATCAAAGATGGTTATTGCTCCGATATGACTCGTACTTTCTTCTATAAATTTGTGGATGAACACCAGAAAGAAATCTATAACTTAGTAAAGAATGCCAACGAGACAGCAGAAGCGAAGATTAAAGAAGGAGTAGCCATCCATGTCTTTGATGATACTGCAAGAAATCTCATTGCTGACGGTGGCTATGGTCCACAGTTTAACCATCGTTTGGGTCATTTTATTGGCCTTGCAGAACATGAATTCGGAGATGTTTCTTCCACCAATGAAAATCCGGCTCAGGCAGGTATGATTTTCTCCATCGAACCGGGTATTTACCTTCCAGGTGATACCGGGGTACGTATCGAGGATCTTGTTCTTGTAACCAAAGATGGTGTGGAGATTCTCAACAAATATCCGAAAGAAATTGAAATCATCGAATAAGGAGAGCATTATGAATCCAATCGCAACCTTACATATGAAAAATGGAAAAAAAATCGTTATCGAACTCTTTCCAGAGTCCGCTCCCAATACTGTAGCAAGCTTTCTCTATGTGGCAGGGAAAGGGCTTATGGATAACCATACCATCCAGAGAATCGTTCCTGGCAAATGGATTGATATGAGTTACGATGCTTTTGGTCATGAAGAGAGCAAATTTCTTATTCCTTACGAATCCAAACTTCATCCGGAAATCGAACCTCTCGATTCCCATCCTGGCTGTGTCTGCATGGGAGGTTATGGCGATGCAGGTCTTGCCAGCTGTGAATTCTTCTTCCCAGTGAAGGATTGTCCGGAACACAAAGGCATTTACCCTGTATTTGGCAAAGTATTAGAAGGTATGGATGAGATTTATCGTTTGGAAAAAGTGGAAACACGTCCTGTGGCAGATTATCCTTATCCAGAAATTGAAGTGAATGAACCAGTGATTCCAGAAATCATCGAAAAAGTAGAACTGGAATTATATGGCGAAACCTATCCGGAGCCAATCCGTATGGAAGAACAAAACTGGCCGGAATGTTGGTAAGGAAATTAAATATGTATTTAGAAATTGTCAATGAAAAAGTTTTTCATTGACAATTTTTTATGGGTAAAAGTTCTATACATCTATGATTTCCTTATGATAAAATAAAATTGTCAGCAACATTAATTTCCAACTATTATTTTTATAGGAAAAAGGATTATTGAAAGAAGAAGGGAAGAAAAGAATAATCCAGAATTTTAATGGAAACAATCATTATTTAAAAAGGAGGTCATTAGTGATGAAACGATTAGGAAAAGTATTACCGATGTTTTTGCTAACCGCGGTCCTATTTTTGGCATGTAGCATAACCGTTTTTGCAGGGGATAGTGTAGCTATTGACACAATAGGAAAAGACGGTTCTCCGATCAATCCTTATGTATTTGTGAATCCAAGCTACAATTATGGTAGTGAAGGCCAGTTCAATAATGGATTTCTTCTTGGGAAATCATCATCCAATTATAAGTATTATGAATTAACCATGAATGAAAAGGGTGGTTATTTTACAGCATCTTATAATGAAGAGCAGACCAGTTATGGTTATATTCATGTTTTAACTTCTGACGGTTTGGAAAAAACAATAGCAGTGAATGAGAAATATGATTTGGCTCCAAATCAGAAAGTTCGTATTGGTTTTAAACCTTCGCCTTCTGAAGAACTGTTTGTGAATATTGCTTTACATGCTCATTATAATGGAGCAGTAAAATATCAGGCAAATGGTGAAAAATGTAAGGAGATTTATTACTGTCCATGTGGTTCCACAAAAGTAGAAGCCCATTCAGAATCTCTTATTGATCATGTCTATGGAACAGAAACCTCCGTAGCAGCAACCTGCACTACTTCTGGATATAAACAAAAAACTTGTAGCCATTGTGGAAATATTTCTAAAACAACCACTTCTCCTGCATTGGGACATTCCTATACAGGAACCATTTCTCAGAATACAGCAACAAACCATAAGATCAAATGTAGTAGATGTGATGCTTACACAACAGAATTACATAATTTTGTAATCAATGGATCTACCAAAACCTGTAGCAAATGTAATTATACTACGGCGGTGACTGCAGATGATAATTATAATAGCAATATCATTCAGATCCTTCCAGGTGCAGTTAGAGCTACCAAATTATCTGCCAAAGATGCATGTATTACTGTAAATGTGCCAAATGGTGCTGTTGAGACAGAAGTATATTTCAATAATAAAAAGATTAAAACTTTAAAGAAATATGGATACTTCAAATACTCCAAAAAAGGCGCAGTAAAAGGAAAGTATAAAATTCGAAGCAAATTTGTTATTAATGGTAAAACACAGTATTCTGCTTATTCCAAAGCGGTAAAACCAGGTGCAAATGTACGTACTTTTGCTGGAGCAGGCAGCTATGATCCACATAAAATCGGTGGTTTAGGTGGCTATGGAGAATGCTATCATAAATCTTCAAAATTCTTCTTCAAAGGCAAGAAACTTTACGTTACAGCTTATCTTTATAACAACCGTCTTCTTACATTAAAGAAAGTAAAAATTAAATTCTACATGACTATGAATGGGAAAAAATATAAGAAGACTTTAACAATGAAAGTAAATATGAAAGGTTTCTCAAAAAAGAAGATTACTTATGCGGTAGGTTCCGGTATCAGTGATATTCGTAACGGTGCAATGTACAAATCGGTATCTACTGTGGGAACATGGTAATTGGATTCATGAGTTAACTGAGGATAATACCAAGGCATAATGAAATTCAAAGGTGTATTAGAAACAACTTAAGGTTGTATCTAATACACCTTTTTTTCATTCGAATCTCAATCAAAAAACTGATAAAATGGAATTATAGATAAAAGGATAATCTATAAACAGTAACAATGTATTTGTTTTAGGAAAAGGGAGATTTTTTCCTATATTCATTTTAAGAAAGGCGGTAGAAAAATGAGAATTAAAGCAGCGGTAACCCATGGAAAAGGTGAACCTTATCAGATTGAAGAAGTGGAATTAATGGAACCTAAATTTGGTGAAATTTTAGTTCGTATCGTGGCAAGTGGTATCTGCCATACTGATGAAGTCGTAAAACAGCAGTTCATTCCTGTTCCACTTCCAGCAGTTTTAGGACATGAAGGTGCTGGTATTGTAGAAAAAGTTGGTCTTGGTGTGGAAGAATTTGAAGTTGGTGATCATGTTGGTATCACATTCAGTAGCTGTGGAACTTGCTCCTGCTGTAAGAAAGCAAGACCATTTGTATGTAAAAACTTCAATAAGATTAACTTTGGCGGAATTCAGCCAGATGGAACCAGCCGTCTGAAAACATTAGATGGAAAAACTCTTTCTACCATGTTTGGTCAGTCTTCCTTCGCAACACATGCAGTTGTTAATGCAAGAAGTGCCGTAAAAGTAGAGTATGAAGATATGGATCTTGGCCTCGTTGCTCCTATGGGTTGTGGAATCCAGACAGGTGCTGGCGCTGTATTAAATCGTCTTCGTCCAGAATTCGGTTCCACCATTGCAGTATTTGGCTGTGGAACAGTAGGTATGAGTGCTATTATGGCAGCAAAAATTGCCGGTTGTGACAAGATCATTGCTGTTGGTGGAAATGCCAAGAGCTTAGAGTTGGCAATGGAACTTGGTGCTACCCATACTGTTAATAGAAAAGAAGTTGATGATGTTGTTGTAGCAGTAAAAGAAATCACAGACGGTGGTGTTAATTATTCCATCGATACAACAGGTGTTGGCGAATGTGTTCGCAAATCCCTTGCTATGTGTGATTTTGACGGTACTTGCGTTGTTGTTGGTGCAACAGGCGATCTTACCATCAATGTACAGGAAGAACTTATGGGTGATGGAAAATCCTTAATCGGTGTCATCGAAGGTGATTCCATTCCAAAAGATTTCCTTCCAAAATTAATAGATTATCATATGAAAGGCATGTTCCCATTTGATAAATTAATCAAATTCTATGACTTTGAAAATATCAATGAAGCCATCGAAGCATCCCATTCCGGCGAATGCATCAAAGCAGTTTTACGTATGGAATAATCAGTTTTTCTCAAATTCTGATAAAAGGTATTGAATGAATAATTTTTGATTTTTATTCAAGGAATTGAAATCTTGATAGATCAATCCAAGCTCCCAGTACATATCTTCATCGAGAATCGGGATACAAACCAGATTCTCGTGGGAGCTTTCCTCATAAACATGTTTCACGCAGATTAAAATTCCCTGGTTTTGGTTGGTCAGTTTCACTAGCTGGCTAACATCGGAGGACTTGTAGATAACATTTGGTTTAAAACCATGTTTTTTACAACCTTCCATGGTGCGAAAATGGATATTGTAGCGTTTGCTGAAAAAGAGAAAACTCTCTTCGGATAATTCGTTCATATAAATACCGGTGCGATTAGCCAATGGATGGTTTTTATGAGCGATAAACTGAAGCTGTTCCCGGTGAATCGGGTGGTATTCTAATCCTTTTTGATTCCATGGTTTGGTGGATAAGGCAAAATGATGTTTATCGGATCGAACATAATCCTCACAATCAAGATCTGGGTGTTCCAATTGTTCCAGTTCCAATTGAGGGTACATTTTGGTGAATTTAATCAAGTGATTTATTGAAATACTCCGGAAGAATCCATTGGATACGGCAAATTCAATCTGCCCCTGACGTAAATTGAAATGTTCAAAAGCATCGTCCAATGCCATAGTGTATTGATCGCAGATATCATGAAAACGCTCATAAAGATAGAGTCCATCCTGAGTAAGATCGATTCCATGATTCTTTCTGGAAATCAGGCGAACATGCAATTCTTCCTCCAGTCCCTTTAAACATTTGCTTAAAGCCTGTTGAGAGATAAAGAGTGCATCTGCTGCCTTTGTAATATTTTTGCACTGGGCAACTTTTATAAAATAAAAAATGTGTCGGAATTCCATAAGATTTCTCCAATCATTTTGATGAAAAACAGATTTTACCATTCCATCATATTTTAACATATATCAACTGACATGAATAGAAAATAGGAGACAATACGATGAAAAATAAATATTATCCAAATCTTGCCAGCCCAATTACCATCAATGGTCTTACATTCAAAAACCGTATTTTTGGTGCTCCGATGTCCAATCCGGAATTAGACCCTGATTGCCACATGAGAGAAGAAGATATCGCTTTCCATGCAAATCGTGGCCGCGGTGGTCTTGCCAGTGTTTGTATCGGTCTTGGCATCGTAGAAGCAGTGGGACGTTCCCACACAAAAGAAGTAATTCTTTATGATGATATGTCTCTTCCATCATTAAAGAGAATGGCAAATGAATTCCACAAACATAACTGTATGGCTACCATGGAATTGGCTCATGGTGGAAAATTTGGTGCAGCTAGAAGCCATGCAGGTGCAGAGTATACATTAATTGGACCAAATGATGAATTAAACGCACAGGGTGTTCCTGTAAAAGCTATGACAGAAGAACAGATTGAAGAAACCGCACAGGCATTTGGAAATGCTGCAAAGCTTGTGAAAGAAGCTGGTTTTGACATGGTATTTATCCATGGCGGACATGGGTGGCTTCTTGGACAGTTTGCATCTCCTTATTTTAACAAGAGAACAGACCGTTGGGGTGGAAGTCTTGAAAACCGTATGCGTTTCTCTCTTCTTGTTATTGAAAAAGTTCGTGAAGCAGTTGGGCCTGACTTCCCAATCGAATTCCGTATGAGTGGTTCGGAATGTATTCCTGGTGGATACGATATCGATGAAGCAGTAGAGATGGCAAAAATGATCGATGGTAAAGTTGATATCATCCATGTTTCTGCCGGAATTCATGAAAATGATGATGTATTTGTAATCACACATCCATCCATGTTCATCGAACACGGCTGCAATGTAAAATATGCAGCAGAGATCAAAAAACATGTAAAAACACCAGTTGCAACCCTTGGTGGTATCAATGATGTTGATATGATGGAAGAAATCATTGCTTCAGGAAAAGCTGATATCATTGAAGTGGCTCGTCAGTCTCTGGCAGATCCATATTTCCCAGAAAAAGCCTTCTCTGGTAAGAAAGATGACATTACACAGTGCTGCCGTTGCTATACATGTTTCTTCAACTACTTATCCAACAGAAATTATTGTTGTGCATTTAACCCGGTAATCGGTGACGAATTAGAAAATAAATTCGGATTCCCAGCAACCACTCCTAAGAAAGTTGTTGTTGTTGGTGGTGGTCCTGGTGGCATGGAAGCAGCAATCACTGCAGCAGGCAGAGGACATTCCGTAACATTATTTGAGAAAAATGATCGTCTTGGTGGACAGATTCTTCATGAACAGTTTATTCCATTTAAGAAGGATATGTATCATTTTGTAGAAGTACTCGCAAAACGTTGCCAGGATGCAGGTGTTGATATTCGATTAAATACAGAAATCACTCCAGAAGAAGTGGCAGAAATGGGAGCAGATGTTGTTATGACAGCAGTTGGTGCTACACCAATCGTTCCTTCTATTCCTGGTATTGAAAAAGCTGTTGGCTTAAAAGTATTGGAAAAGGAAACACCAGATTTAGGCCAGAAAGTTGTAATTCTTGGTGGTGGTCTTGTAGGATGTGAAGTAGGTATCTATCTTGACATGCTTGGAAAAGACGTTACTATCCTTGAAATGAAAGATACATGGGCACCAGATGCTTACTGGATGCACAAGGTTGCTATGGATCAGCATATCCGCGACAGCAAAATGGATATCAAGGTAAATACCAAAGCCATCGAAATCACAGATAAGGGTGTGGTTTGCAGCACTCCAGAGGGTGAAATTACAGTAGAAGCTGATAGTGTTCTTCTTGCAGCCGGTATGAAAGCAAATCGTGCTGTAGCAAATGAATTCTTGAATACTGCACCACGCGTATTTGAGGTTGGTGATGCCATCAAAGCAGGACGTGTTGTTGATGCTGTAAAAGTTGGTTATTACAGAGCACTGGATATCTAATTCTTTATAAAATTTCTTGAGAATAATCCAAAAAAATGGTATAATGATTAAGTAATTATGCGAACATATGCACATTTGGAGGAGATGGGTTCATGGCTACAATTTGTTTCGAGGGAATTAGAAATATCAGAGATTTAGGTGGAATTAAGACAGCAGATGGTCACGTGATCAAGGATAAATGCTTATATAAAAGTGCAACTTTATATACAGCAACAGAATCCGATGTTGAAAAATTGATTAATGACTGTAACGTTGCCATGGTAATTGACCTTCGTACGGAGATCGAACGAAAAATGATGCCAAATCCTTGCATGAAAGGTGTTTCTGAAATCTGGAACCCTATTTATATGGAACATATTCAGGGGCTTGAAATTACAGATCTTGATTCCGTAAAGAATAGAATTAAACGCAATGAATTCGATGCCAAAGCTTTTATGCTTAACATGTACTCCAAAGTTGTGAATAATCAGATCATTCAGAAGCAGATGAAACAGTTCTTCCATATGATTTCCAATGAACGTGGTGGTGCCATTCTCTGGCATTGTAGCGCTGGTAAGGATCGTACCGGCATCATGACTGCACTTGTTTTAGCAGCCCTTGGTGTTTCCAAAGAAGAAATCATTAAAAACTATGTGGAATCTGCAGAAACATCCGATGACCTTGTGGATGTAATCGTTGATAAAATGTTCCCACTGGGCAATGAAGCTTTAGAGCCTTTCCGCAAACAGGCCAGAATCTTGTTTGGTGGTGACTCCTGCTACATTGATGTTTTCTTTGACGCCATTGAAAAAGATTATGTGACAGTTGAAAACTATCTGCAAAAAGCATTGGAAGTTCGCATTGACAATATCGTACGTTTAAAGACATTATATTTAAAATAAGATAAAATCGGATTGGACGATTCTGACAAATCATAAGGCTCCCTATCGAAAGATGGGGGGTCTTTTCATGGTTATATGCATATTGTTTTTGATTATGAAAAATTTTTAGCATATTTTATGGTTAGAATGTTAGTGAGAAATGGAACAACGTATCATTATAATTAAGAAGAAAGAAGGTGAGATGGATGAATCATAAGGAGTTTTTCTTATTGGATGAAGTCCATGATATCTATGGTCAGATTACGAAAATATTGATCGAGAAAAAAATGCAGATTACCACCATGGAAAGTGCAACTTCAGGACAAATTGCTTCCCTGATCACAGATACAGAAGGTTCCTCCGCCATCATGAAAGGAGCTTTTGTAACTTATTCCAATGAGGCGAAAATCATGCAAGGAGTATCTGCTAAGACTATTGAAAATTATGGAGTGTATTCCCTTGAAACAGCTGTGGAGATGGCACAGGCAGCAAAGAGAGCATATGGCGCAGACTTTGCCATCGGTGTGACTGGAACCATGGGAAATGTGGATCCTGCCAATACAGATAGTATTCCAGGGCAGGTTTATTTTGCAATTGTGACCACAGACAAAACATTTCCTTATTATATAGAACTAGAAGCAAAAGAAACACGTTTGGATTACAAGCTATGTGTTGCTTTAGAAGTTGGAAAAGAGCTGTTACAAATTATCAGCCAGGATCACTAAAAGAAAAGGAGAGAATAGATGTCATTATTGGAAATCATGAAAAATCGAAGAAGCGTAAGAAAGTATACGGGCGAAGCCATTCCTGAAGAGAAAATGAATCAGATTCTTCAGGCTGCCTTACTTGCGCCAAGTAGCCGTGGAAGGAGACCATGGGAGTTTGTTCTGGTAAAAGATAAGGAATTACTTGAAAAACTTTCTTCCTGCAGAGAAATGGGTTCTGCTTTCTTAAAAGATGCAGACCAGGCAGTGGTTGTTTTAGGAGATACTAGCCTGACAGATGTTTGGGTAGAAGATTGTTCCATCGCCATGACCATGATGTATCTTATGGCCGATTCTCTTGGGGTAGGCTGCTGCTGGATTCAGGGAAGAAATCGATTTGCCAAGGAAGGAGTTACCACAGAATCTTACGTAAAAGAACTTTTGGAGATTCCGGAACAGTATGCTCTCCAGGCAATCATGGCATTTGGAATTCCAGAAAACCATCCAGAAGGATATGATTTGGAAGATTTATGTTATGGTAAGATACATCGGGATTATTTTTAGAAATTATAAGAATTAAATTATAAAGGAAAATGTGATAAATCTCATATTTTTATTCGTGACTATTATAGTTTATTCTTTTTTTCTATATTGTATTAATACTTTTCAAGTGATAGAATTTAGGTTGAGTATGTATATTTTTAAAAATAAATAATGAAAGGAGTATTCGTATGAAATTAGCTACATTCCGTGGCGGAGTTCATCCATATGATGGTAAGGAATTTTCCAAAGATAAGCCGATCAAAAAATATATGCCAAAAGGCACTATGGTTTATCCTGTATCCCAGCATATCGGTGCTCCAGCAGTACCAGTTGTTAAGAAAAATGATGAAGTACTGATGGGCCAGATCATTGCGGAAGCAGGTGGATTCGTTTCCTCCAATATCATCAGTTCTGTTTCCGGTAAAGTAAAAGCAGTAGAACCAAGACTGCTTCCATCCGGAGCAAAAGTGAACTCCATCATCATCGAAAATGATGGAAATTACACCCCAGTGGAAGGACTTGGACAAAAACGTGATTATACAAAAATGTCCAAACAGGAGATTATCGATGCTGTAAAAGCAGCAGGTATCGTTGGTCTTGGAGGTGCTGGTTTCCCTACTCATGTTAAACTTATGCCTAAGGATCCTAATGCCATCGATTACGTTATCGTAAACGGTGCAGAATGTGAACCTTACCTTACAAGTGACTACCGTGCAATGCTTGAGATGCCGGAACGTTTGATCGAAGGACTTAAGATCATGCTCAGCCTCTTTGATAACGCGAAGGGCGTAATCGCAATCGAAAACAACAAACCGGAAGCCATTGCAAAACTTACTGAAATGGTAGCAAATGAAGAAAAAATCGAAGTTTGCCCATGTCAGACAAAATACCCTCAGGGTGGTGAGCGTAATCTGATTTATGCTGTAACAGGCAGAAAGATTAACTCCAAAAAATTACCTGCAGATGCAGGATGTATCGTTGATAACGTGGATACTGTAGTAGCAATCCAGATGGCAATCAGCGAAAGCACACCTCTAATGAGAAGAATCTTCACTGTAACAGGTGCAGGTATCAATGAGCCAGGCAACTTTGAAGTAAAAATCGGTACAAGCTACGCAGAATTAATCGAAGAAGCAGGCGGCTTAAAAGAAGGCGTACAGAAAGTAATCTCTGGCGGTCCTATGATGGGATTTGCATTATCCACATTGGACGTACCAGTTGTAAAAACATCTTCTGCTATGACATGTATGTTAGAAGATGAAGTTGCAAGATACAAAGAGTCCCCATGTATCCGTTGTGGACGTTGTATCCATGCTTGTCCATCCCATTTGGTTCCTCAGATGATGATGGATGCAGCAGAAAAAGTAGACTTAGAAGTATTCCAGGCATTAAATGGTATGGAATGCTACGAATGTGGTAGCTGTACTTATGCATGTCCTGCTCACAGACCACTGACACAGGCATTCAAACAGATGCGTCAGGCTGTTATGGCAGAACGCAGAAAACAGCAGCAGAAATAGGAGGGAAAGAGTATGAATTTTAATTTATCATCTTCACCTCATGTCAGAGGTGCGGACAGTACACGATCCATCATGTATGATGTTTGTATTGCTCTGCTTCCAGCTACAGCATTCGGCATTTATCGTTTTGGACTTTATTCTTTATTAGTACTTCTCGTATCCATCGGATTTGCAATTCTTTCCGAATACGCATACCAGAATATTACGAAACAGGAAGTATTGATCAGTGATGGTAGTGCATTACTCACAGGTCTTCTTCTTGGTTTAAATATGCCACCGCATATCCCATTATGGGTTCCTGCACTTGGTAGTATGTTCGCTGTGATTGTTGTAAAACAGTTCTTTGGCGGACTTGGTCGTAACTTTATGAACCCTGCTCTTGGAGGTAGATGTTTCCTTTTAATCTCCTTCACAACTCTTATGAGTGATTTCTCCATTGATGCAACTACAACAGCTACACCACTTGCAACTCTTGCAGCTGGTGGCCATGTAGATCGTGCAGCAATGTTCGTAGGTTTCACAACAGGTACAATCGGTGAAGTATCCGCCCTTGCACTTCTTATGGGTGGTATCTACCTTTTAGTTAAGAAAATTATCACTTGGGAAATCCCAGTATGCTACATCGTATCCTTCGCAATCTGTGTAGGTCTTTTCGGTGGTCAGGGATTTGATTCCAAGTTCATCATCGCTCACTTATGTGGTGGTGGTCTCATGTTAGGTGCATGGTTCATGGCAACTGACTATGTAACAAGCCCAATTACTAAGAATGGTAAAATCCTCTTTGGTATCCTTCTTGGTATCTTAACATGTGTATTCCGTATCTTTGGACCAGCTGCAGAAGGTGTTTCCTATGCAATCATCATCTGTAACTTATTAGTTCCATTGATCGAAAAAGTTACTATGCCAAAAGCATTTGGTTTAGAAGACGTGAAGAAAGAAAAACCTGTCAAAGAAGCAGCTGCAGCAGTAGAAGAAGCTCCTGCAAAGGAAGCAGCTCCAGCAGCAAAAATCTCCATGGCAGTATACAAAGCAGCTATGAATCTTTGTGTAATCACATTAGTTGCAGGCCTCCTTTTAGGTGTTGTATATCAGGTAACTAAGGGACCGATCAAACAGGCTGAAATCGCAGCACAGGCAGAAGCATTTAAGGCAGTATGTCCAGATGCTGACAGCTTTGATGAAGCTCCTGATTTATTCGCAAAAGCAGCAGATGTGGAAGGAAAATATGGTAGTGTTGTTGTAGACAGTGCTTATAAAGCTTTAGATGCATCTGGCGCAGAATGTGGATGCGTTGTTAATGTAACAACAAAAGAAGGATTCGGTGGTGAAATTCAGGTTTCCGTTGGTTTTGACGCAGAAGGCGTTGTTACCGGTATCGAATTCCTTTCCATCAATGAAACAGCTGGTCTTGGTATGAATGCGACAGAAGAATCCTGGAGAGCACAGTACGCAGGCAAGGCAGTGGATGAATATGAAGTAGTAAAAGGTGGCGCTTCCGCAGATAATCAGATTGATGCAATCTCCGGTGCAACCATCACATCAAAAGCAGTTACAGGCGCAGTTAACACAGCACTTGCACTTGTAAAAGCTGCTCAGTAGGAGGTGTAGGGATGAATAAATATGTAGAACGTCTTTATAACGGTATTGTGAAAGAAAACCCTACATTTATCCTGATCCTTGGTATGTGTCCAACCTTAGCGGTTACGACATCTGTTTCCAACGGTATTGGTATGGGATTATCTACCACAATCGTTTTGGTAATGTCCAACTTTATTATTTCCATCATGAGAAATATTATTCCGGATAAAGTAAGAATTCCGGCTTACATCGTAATTATCGCATCTTTGGTAACAATCGTAGAGTTCCTTATGAAAGCTTACGTGCCTGCACTTAGTGCTTCCCTTGGTCTTTACATTCCACTGATCGTAGTTAACTGTATCATTCTTGGTCGTGCAGAATCTTATGCAGCAAAGAACTCTCCAGTATTATCTATCTTCGATGGTATTGGTATGGGTCTTGGTTTCACCATCGCTTTAACATGTATCAGTTTCTTCCGTGAATTAATCGGTAACGGTACTGTATTTGGCATGAATATTATGCCAGCAGGTTATCAGCCAGTTGCAATCTTTACAAGAGCTCCTGGCGCTTTCCTTGTACTCGGTGGTCTGATCACTGTATTAAATGCATTCAATATCAAGAATAATAGTAGCAAGAAGGTTGAAGGCTGTGACGGCGACTGCTGCCATTGTTCTTCTGCATGTGATAACAAGAAGGAGGAGGCGTAAGACATGTCAAATTTGATTTTAGTATTAGTCGGTGCAGCGCTTGTTAACAACGTTGTATTAAGTCAGTTCTTAGGTTTATGCCCATTCCTTGGTGTATCAAAACAGGTAAAAACTGCATTTTCCATGGGTATGGCTGTTGTATTCGTAATTGGTATTGCATCTGCAGTAGCCAGCCTCATCTATAGTTTCATTTTAGTACCATTAGATCTTACTTTCTTACAGACAATCGTATTCATTCTTGTAATCGCTGGTCTTGTACAGTTTGTAGAAATGTTCTTAAAGAAATCCAGTCCTGCATTATATCAGGCACTTGGTGTATATCTTCCACTGATTACAACAAACTGTGCAGTACTTGGTGTTGCTTTAACAAACGTTCAGAAAGAATATGATTTTGTTACAAGTGTAGTAAACGGTGTTGGTACAGCATGTGGTTTCACAATCGCCATCGTAATCATGGCTGGTATTCGTGAAAGATTAGCATTAGACAAAGTTGCAAAACCTTTACAGGGTATGCCTATCGTACTTTTTGCTGCAGCATTAATGGCGATTGCATTCTCAGGCTTTGCAGGTCTTATTTAGTAAGGAGGGAATAAAATGGATGTAGTAGCAATTATCCTGACTGCCATCGTTGTCGGTGTAGTTGGTCTGATCGTTGGCCTCCTTCTGGTAACTGCTGGCGAAAAGTTTAAAGTAGAAGTTGATGAAAAAGAAGTGGCAGTTCGTGCAGAACTTCCAGGTAACAACTGTGGTGGCTGTGGCTTCCCAGGTTGTGATGGTCTTGCAGCAGCAATCGCAAAAGGCGAAGCTCCAGTGAATGGATGTCCTGTTGGTGGTGCTCCAGTTGCAGAAAAAATCGCTGCAATCATGGGCCAGGATGCTGGCGCAGCTGTGAAGAAAGTGGCATATGTACATTGTTCCGGTAACTGTGATGTAGCAAAAACAAAAGGGGAATATTACGGTATTCAGGATTGTCGTGCTGCAAAAGCAATTCCTGGCGGTGGTTCTAAAGCTTGTGCTTTCGGCTGTAAAGGTCTTGGTACTTGTGTAAAAGCATGTCAGTTTGATGCCATCCATATCGTAAATGGTGTGGCAGTTGTTGATCGTAACAAATGTGTAGCATGTGGCAAATGTGCTTCCGTATGTCCAAACAACTTAATTGACATCATTCCAGATGATGCAAAATACATGGTTAGCTGTAGTTCTCAGGAAAAAGGTAAACCAGTAAAAGAAGCGTGTGAAGTAGGATGTATTGGTTGTACTCTTTGTACAAGACAGTGTGAATTTGGAGCCATCTCCATGAAAGGTAATGTAGCTGTTATCGATGGTGAAAAATGTACTGGCTGTGGCAAATGTGCAGAAAAATGTCCTGCAAAGATCATTCGTGAACGTTAATTAGTTTTTTTTAGGGGAGAAACAAAATGAATCAGAAAAATAAAGGTTTAGTATCTTTAGCAATTATGGTTGTATTTACACTTGTCCTCATCTTTGGTTCCAATTCCATCTATAAAGGAATCAAGAATTTTGGAAGAAAGAGTGCAACTACAATGACACCAGGAACCTATACTTCTACTCAGAAAGGTTTCGGTGGTGATATCACCGTAACTATGGAATGTTCTGATGCCTTCATTGAAGATGTTCAGATCGTTGGTGATGCGGAAACTCCTGGTTTAGGTGCTGTCGCAGTGGCTGAACTTGGCGGAAAAATGCTGGATGAACAGACTCCTAATGTAGATGGGGTATCTGGTGCTACTGTTTCCAGTACTGCAATCATTGCAGCAGCTAATGACTGTCTGACACAGGCTGGTGCTGATATTGCAGCTATGGATGAATATGCAAAAGCACATAAGAAAGAAGTTAAGAAAACAGCAGAAACTCTCGATACAGATATCGTTATCGTTGGTGCAGGTGGTGCTGGTATGACAGCTGCCATCAAAGCAAAACAGGCTGGCAAAGAAGTTATCATCATCGATAAAATGCCATACGTTGGTGGTAACACAACAAAGGCTTCCGGTGGTATGAATGCTGCTGGTACAGACAAGCAGAAAGCACAGGCAGAAGCAACAGAAGATCCAGATGAAAAAGCTGCTCTTTTAGATTCTACTGTAGAAAATTATATCGCTGACACTATGGAAGGCGGTCACAACATTAATGATCCGGAACTCGTAAAAACAATGGCTGAAAAATCTGCAGATGCGGTGACATGGTTAGAGTCCATCGGTGCTCCACTTCCAGTCGTTGCTCCTACAGGTGGTACTGTTCACTACTACTTACATGAGCCAGAAGATGGTTCTGCAGTAGGTGAATACTTAGTAGAACGTTATCAGGAAACATTAGATGAATTAGGCATCGAAGTTATGTTAGAAACAGAAGCAACAGAAATCATCGCTGAAGATGGTAAAGCTGTTGGTATCAAAGCAAACTCTCCTACAAAAGAATACACAATCAATGCGAAAGCAGTGATTCTTGCAACAGGTGGTTTTGGTGCAAACTTTGATATGTTATCTTCCTACGATTCTTCTTTAGCAAACGCTGTAACAACGAATACTCCAGCTGCAACAGGTGACGGTATTGTTATGGCAGAAGCAATGGGTGCTGACACAGTAGATATGGAACAGATTCAGTTACATCCTACTGTATATCAGGAAAATGGTTTATTAGTATCCGAACGTTTACGTTCCAATGGTGCGATCCTTGTTAACAAAGAAGGTAAACGTTTCATCAATGACTTAGCTACACGTGATACTGTATCTCAGGCAGAATTACAGCAGCCAGATGCATTTGCTTATATCGTATACGATAGCAAATACGCAGAAGAAAAACTTTACCAGAAATACGTTGCAAACGAATTAACTGTATCCGCTGATACTATCGAAGGTCTTGCAGAAGCAATCGGTCTCGAAGGTGATGCAGCAGCTAATTTTGTAGCAACTGTAGAAGATTGGAACAATGTTTGCGCTGGCAAAAAAGCAGACGATTTCGGAAGAGATAATGGTTTGGTAACACTTGATCAGGCTCCTTTCACAGCAATCAAGATCGCTCCTGGTATCCATCATACAATGGGTGGTCTTAAGATCAACACAAGCACAGAAGTACTTGACAAATCTGGCAACCCTATCCCTGGTTTATTCGCAGCAGGCGAAGTAACTGGTGGTGTACATGGTGGAAATCGAATCGGTGGAAACGCTGTAGCAGATATCGTTGTTTATGGTCAGATTGCTGCAGAAAGCGCTGTAAATTACATCGGCGAATAATATGCAGAAAAATACACGAAACACATGCATTTTGCTCGTGATTCTCATTGTTATTGCTCTTACTTCTCTTATATGTGTCAAAGTATTTTGGGAGAAGCATGGTGATTATGCCGTGGTTTCCTCAGATGGAAAAGAAATCATGCGATTAAATCTGGATGAGGATACCACAAAGAGAGTGGAATCCCCATATGGAGGATATAACATAATAGAGGTAAAAGATCATACTGTATGTGTGAAAGAATCTGATTGTGAAAATCAGCTTTGTGTAATGCAGGGGAAGATAAAGGAATCAACCGAGTTGATCATATGTCTTCCACATACCCTTGTAATTTCAATTGAAAACAAATAAAGAATTGGCTATCGCTTCGTTTGAGGCGATAGCCTTTTTATGTTTTACCATATTATTTTTAAAAAAGTGCAGTTATATTACATCTTTTTACAGTCAAAATCCACCATGATATAGTATAATTGGGAAAAATCAATTTTTAGATATGGGGAGTATAGAATGAAAATCGTTAAAAATGAAGACCAAAATTGGAAAAAAGCTTTTCTTGTAGGAATCCTGGCCTCCATGTTTTTTGCCTTTACTTTCGTTTTTAATCGAAGCATGAATTTAGGTGGAGGATATTGGCTTTGGAGTGCATCATTAAGATATCTGTTTACTTTGCCGATCATGTTTCTTTTGGTATGGAAACAGCATGGATTATCTGCAGTTTTTTCTCAAATTAAGAAAAATATGTTGGCTTGGGTGCTTTGGAGCACGGTGGGTTTTGGCCTGTTTTATCTGCCTCTTACCATGGCTTCCGTCTATGGAGAATCCTGGTTTGTTGCTGCATCCTGGCAGTTAACTATTGTTGCAGGTATCATGTTAACTCCATTTTTTGGCAACAAAATACCGGTGAAAAATCTTATTTTTTCTGGAGTTATTCTTATTGGTATTGCCATGTTGCAGGTATCACATATTGAAACAATGCAGACAAAAGGGTTGATTTCAGCCTTATGCCTGATTCTTATTGCTGCCTTTTCCTATCCTTTGGGGAATCGAAAAATGATGACTTTATGTTCTGAGAACCTTTCTACCATAGAAAGAGTTTTTGGAATGACTTTATGTAGTATTCCTTTTTGGCTGATTGCTTCGGTCTTTGCATATGCAAGTCATGGAGCTCCATCGGGAAATCAAATGTTACAATCCTTTATCGTTGCTCTTTTTTCCGGAGTAATCGCAACGTTATTATTCTTTGAAGCAACGAATATGGTAAGAAATAATCCAAAACAGCTGGCTTTTATCGAAGCTACGCAGGCTGGAGAGGTAATTTTTACATTAATAGGAGGAATCTTATTCTTAAAAGATCCATTTCCATCTTTGATCGGATTCATAGGAATCCTGATCATAGTGATAGGAATGATAGGAAACAGTTTGGTATCCGCGTAATTTTCAGGAAATCGTCAAAGAGGACAAAGATAGATATAGAGGATATACTTGATTTAGATTTTTATGTCTTTAGAAAGGCGTAGGGAATGACAGAGCATAGAAATATATTAGAAGAAATAAATATGGCCTTAGAATCTTTTTATCGTCGCGCCAAACAGGAGAGAAATCGTCGTCAGAATGCTTTTGGTTTCCATTTTGATACGGAGGAAAATCGTCGTTTTGCAGAGGAAGTAAAAATGATTCAACCATTGGAAGCAGCAATGGTTTCTTTCTTGGATGATTGTCTTTTAAAGGAAAACTGGGATGTGATAGAGCAAAGCTTGAAAAATGAAATATCCATGATTCCTATAGAAAATGAAATTACTTATTTTTCTGACATGGAAAGAGGACAGCTTCTTTGGTATCTTTTTCGAAAACAAGCTATTTTAAGAGGAGAAGGGAATTCTTCTGATCTTTATGTCTTTCAAGGGTATCTTTTGGAAGTTGCTAATTTGATAAATGAAATCCAAGCAGAGAGTGCTTTTCATTCCATGATCCATATTTTTCAGAATGGAATAGAATTGGGGATGGATAAACTTCTTTGGGAAGAATATTTTCTTCGCCTATGTGCGTCCTTTGTGATTGCCAATCCCCAAAGAATCCATCAGGTACAAGAATATTTGCTGTCTGTGGACCTTTACTGGAAATGGGATCTTTCTGCATGTGTCTTTGCAGGGGATTTTAAACATGTGGATCGATTTGTAAAAATACATGCAAAAGGTTTAAAAGATGAATTAGACGCAAATAAAGATTTTCAGAAAGCTGCCTGGGATGCTCTTCCTGTGGTCTTTACCTCTTTGGACCAAACATTTTCCAGGAAAGATAAGGAAGGAAAAGAATTTTTTTCCAAAATAGTGACCATAGAGAAAGAATCAAAGACCGAATTAGATCTTTTACCAGTTTGTAGAAGTCGAATGGGACAAAAACGCAGAATTTTCTTATCGGAAACCGCTTCTTTTGATTATAAGATGAATTATGGAAAACAATCAAAGGAATCCTGGCTTCTTTCTCAGGCAGAGTTTTGTGAGGGAAGCAGAGAGTTTTTTGCCACCATATATCGATATACGGAATCTTTCATGAGACAGTATTATGGTGGGCCAAAAAGAAAACGAAGCGTAGCGAAGTTTCTGAAGAAAAAGTATGTAAGAAGTGGAGATCATCCTCGCAGAATTTTGTTAATGAAAAAAATACTGCAAGATTCAGATTTTGAAGTAGCAATTATGCAGGGAGTTCAGAAATATCTGGAAGAAAATCCAGTTTTTAAAGAACCGAAACAAAAAGAATCGGCAAAAGAAAAAGCCCGCAAAAAGATATATGCCATGGATCATGAAGAGATTCGGAGAAAAGAAAAGGTGAATCTGGAAGAGTTTTATAAAGTTCGAGAGGAATCCGATCATTTGAAATCTCTTTTTCATGATGGAATCATTGATTATCAAAAATAGACAGGAGGAATTCCCATGACAATGAAGATAGATAAAGATCTTGCAAAAAGTATTTTACATGCTTTAGAAGGAGGCATGGTACCAGAAAATGGGCTTCCTTACATTACCGTTGGAAGAAAAGAGGAAACTTTGGCAATTCTCCACGATATGGATTGGATTGCGCAGGGATATTCTACCTTTCGTTTGATGGAGGGAGCCTATGGGAGTGGAAAAAGCTTCATGGCTCGTCTTACAAAAAATGAAGCGCTTCTCCGTAATTTTATCGTTATGGAGTGTGATTTGGCGCCGGAAAGAAAACTGTGTGGAACAAAAAAAGAAGGATTAGAAACCTATCGTATGCTTTTATCCCGAATGTCCACCAAAAATCATCCATCGGGAGGAGCGTTAGCTCAGATTATGCATGATTATTATGAGATGGTGGCAAAAAATGAAGCAGATGATATGACTTTGAAAGAAAAAATAATGGAAATGCCCCATGGGTTTGACTTTTGTGCAGCTCTTGATTGTTATAAAAAAGCATATGAAGAGAATGATTCAGAGAAAAAGATGCAGAGTCTTCGTTGGCTTCGTGGAGAGTTTCCCAACAAAACAGAAGCCAAAAAGGCTTTAGGACTCTCTGTTATTATAGAAGACTCCAACTGGTTTTCTTATATTAAAATATGGGGAATTTTTGTCCGGGAAGCCGGATATCAAGGAATGTATTTAATATTTGATGAATTGACACAGATTACCCGCAATATTGTGAATTCTACAACCAGAGAGCATAATTTTGAACGTCTTTTATCCATTTACAATGATTGTTATGGAAATCAGGCCAAATATATTGGGGTGATACTTTGTGGGATTCCATCCTCCATTCATGATACGAAGAGAGGTTTGTTTTCCTATGAAGCCCTGAAAAGCCGTCTGGCTTCTTCGAAGCTACAAGGAGAAGAGATCTTGGCTTCGCCTATTCTCAAACTTCATATGCTTACTGCCGAAGAATTTGCTGTTTTAATTGACCGGGTGGAAGCCATTCATGCTTGTTTACAGCAAAAAGATTATTACTTTACAGAAGAAGAAAGAATTCTTTTTGTGGATTATCAGTATCAAAGAATTGGAGCGTCCTCTCATTTAACTCCTAGAGAATTTTTAAAAGATTATATGACAATCCTCAATCTAAAAGCAGAGAAAAGAACGGAAGATTCCATGGAAGATTTTCTTTATCGTGCAGGTGGAATCGATTTCAGTGCTTCTATGATTGGAAAGGATGAGGAAGAGGATGCAGTCTTAAGTTACGAAAACTTTTCTTTATAAGAGGATGGATCTATGATAAACGAACAGCAAATCTATGATCAATTTGCCGATTTCATACAAGATTATATTTATGAAAAAGGATGGAATCATCTGAATCCCATGCAGCTTGCAGCAGCGGAATGTATCTTTCAAGGGGAAAAGAATGTCCTTCTCATGGCTGGAACTGCCCAGGGGAAAACGGAAGCCGCTTTTTTTCCTGCAATCTCTGTAATCTCACAAAGGCGAGAGCAGAACAGAGAAGGGATTTCTATCCTTTATATTAGCCCTTTAAAGGCATTGATCAATGATCAGTTTTTTCGTATTGAAGAATTGTTGAAAAGAACAGATATCACTCTTACTAAATGGCATGGTGATGCTCCAGTCTCATCGAAAAAGCGTCTGTTGGAGAATGCCAATGGCATTTTACAGATGACCATAGAATCTTTGGAGGCCATGTTCTGTCTGCATCCAGAAAGAATCCCGATTTTATTTTCCAATCTGACTTTTGTCATCATTGATGAGATTCATTATTATCTGGGAAATGAAAGGGGACTTCAGCTTATTACTCTTCTGGAAAGAATCCATAAACGAACAGGCTGCCAGCCTCTTCGAATTGGCTTATCTGCAACCATAGGAGAGAAAGAAACGGCTCTTTCTTTTCTGAATCAGGGGAGCGGAAGAGAAGGAAGATTGATCCATCTAAAAAGAACAGATGGGAAAGCAAGTCTTGCTATTACCACAACTTCTATTGGGAAAGAAGAATTGCCGAATCGTTATCTTTTGAAAATTATGAAAGAAGCAAAAGATCAACGAAGCCTCTTATTTACCAATTCCAGAAGAATGGCAGAATTATTGATTGTAGGGCTAAAAGAATTGGCCAAAGAGAAAAATCTGCCAGATTATTATTATATACATCATGGAAATATCGGAAAATCAATCCGTGAAGAAACGGAAGAAAAGATGAAGAAAGAAGATGGTCCGATACTGACGGCCAGCACACGCACTTTAGAACTGGGAATTGATATCGGGGATCTGGATCAGGTGCTTTTTGCATCCGATCCTCCTTCCATTTCCTCCATGGTACAGAGGTTGGGGCGTAGTGGAAGAAAAAGTGGCAAGGCAAAAATGTCATTTCATTTACGCTATTTTCCAGAAAAGGGAGAAAAAAGAAAACTGGATTTGTCTCTCATTCGATCCATGGCTATGATTGAAGTATATTTTCGGGAACATCATTTGGAAAATGATACTTTACCGGTATTGCCTTATCATTTCCTCGTCCATGTGATTTTGTCTGTTCTTTGTGAAAAGGGATGTTTACAGTTATCTGTTCTAGCAAGAGAAGTCATGGAATTTTCTGCATTTACAAGAATGTCATTGGATGATTTACGAGATTTACTTCACGCTCTTTTGGAAAGACATCTACTTCTTCAATATGAAGATGGAGCCATTGGACTTGATGATAAAGGGGAAGAAATCGTAAACTCCATGAATTTCTTTGCTCTTTTTCAAAAAGGAATTGTTATGGGTGTATATGCAAGGGAATCATTCATTGGAAGTGTTGATCGCGCTTATCGTCCTGGAGATCGTTTCTATCTGGCGGGTCAATCCTGGGAAGTGATTGAAAGAGAAATAGAGAGAAAACGATTGCAGGTTATTCCTTTTGAGATAGAAAAAAATGATGAGAAGGAAGAAATCGCTGTTTCCTATGATGGATTTGAAGAATGGAAAACGGATGAAAAAACCATGAGAAAAATTCACGAGATTCTTGCAGGAAAAGAAGAGTATCTCTATCTGGATGAAGCAAGCAAAGGAGTTTTACAGGATCTTAGAAAAAAGGTTCAACAGTATCAGTTGCTGGATGAAGTTACCATGGAGTCTTCAGGAGGAGCTCTTTTGATTCAGCCTTGCCTGTCAACAAAAACGATGCAAACGATCTTTCATATTTTAAAAGTCCATAATTATGAATGTGAGTTGATCTATCTTCGAAATTTGCTTTACGGTATTCGAATAAAACACTGCAATGAAAAGAAATGGCATGATTTTTGTCATTTTATTTGTAAAGAAAAATATATGCTGGATTATTCCTATGTCAATGTTTTTGTTAAGACGCACCACAAATATGACGAATTTTTGCCTGCGAACTTAAAAGGAAAAGAAATCTTATGGGATGAATTGGACTTGCTTGGTGCAAGAGCATATTTTCAGTCATTTTTAGAATAAAAGGGCCAGTGGGCTACCGCTCTTTAGGGTATACAAAATGAGCTGGATTTTTTAAATCCGGCTCATTTCATTCCAATTCAAAATCTGGCACAATTCGATCTGTCATTCCATAACCGCCATCACTCATCATGGTTTCATCGGTTTCAATGCGAAGGAATTCTTGATTTTCTCCCTCAAAACGGAAGAGGAAACGAGTACCACTCATAGCATCCATGCGTCGAACTTCCATTTCCAGGCAATGTAAGCTGCGCCATCTGGCAGTAGCAGCATACTCAGACTTTGTGGCAGCAGAATAACCACGATAAAATGAGTTGGCAAGACATGCTTTCATTTCATAAGAGTTATTATTTTCTTCCACAAACCAATGAAGCATATCATCTTTGATGGAGAAGCGCATCTTAAGAATCCCATCTTGGTCCGCTGCTTCTGAGAGACCCGCACCACCAATCCAGGTTTTTAAGCTGCTACAGGACTGTTTTGTATGGTAAATGCGCCCTTCTAATTTCTTTTCAAAGGTTGGATTATGGCAATTTTTTAAGGCAGGAAGATGAAGATTTTTTAGACGATCATTCAACAAAGCCTGTAGAGCTTCTTCATTTTCTTTTGATTTATTCTTGGAGAGAGAAAAATCCACTGCAGGAATCAGAAATTCATTTACAGCATCCAGGATGGACTGTGTCTGTTCCGTTGCAGCATTGATTATGACAATCAGATCCTGTTTTGGAAAAACAAGGCCAAACTGCCCATAAGCGCCATCTGCACGGAAAGAACCTTCCACCATTCCCATCCAGCATTGGTAACCATATCCCATAGCCCAATCTTTGATATGACCCTCGCTGTCACCTTCGGTTTCCATATGCTTTTTGCTCATGAGAGGATACCAGTCTGGAAGAACTACTTTGCCTTCCCAATGACCATTATGAAGCATGAAATAAGTGAATTTTGCCATGTTTTCTATACTTAATTTCATACCGCTGCCAGCAGATTGAACTTGCATGGAATCTGGCAGATGGTAGCAGAAGATGTCTCCCATATTCAGAGGTTTGAATAATCTGTCTTTCAAAAATTCAGTGATGTCCTGACCGGTCTTTTTCTTTAAAATTGCGGCAAGAATGTTGGTACCCATAGTGTTGTATTTATAAAAGGTACCAGGTTTATAAATAACAGGCTGATGGAAGAATTTCGTGATCCATTGTTCTCCCCGATCCCTGCTTTCTTCTTCCTGTCCACAGCTCATGCAAAGAAGATGATGAAGTGTGATCTCTTTTAGATTGGCGATCATTTCCTCTACAGACTTAGCGGCATTTGCAGAAGGATAGGATGCTTTTGGTGTACTTCCATCAGGAAGGAGCAGATCCTTTGCATCAGGAATCTCCTCAGGAAAATAATCAACAATGTGTTCATCTAAGGATAAAATTCCTTCTTGCACAGCAAAACCGATGGCGGTACTGGTAAAGGATTTGGTAAAAGAATATACAGGATGCAAATCATCCAGTTTATATGGGGAGTAAGCGGCTTTGGCCACACAGATGCCATGGCGAATCATCATGAATCGATGAAGCTCTAAACCTTTATGATCAATATATTCCAAAAATTGAAGGATTCCTTCTGAATCGATTCCCTGAGATTCCGGGGATAGTTCTTTAAAATATGACATGGTAACATCCTTTCTAATAAGTTCTTATGTCATTATAACATTCTGTATGTCAAACGTTAAGCATATTTTTAAAATGGAAAAAAAGGTGAAAATAATACAATAAACGTAAATAAAATTACAATTTCATTATTGAATTTTTAGAAGTTGGTGCGAATAACAGGAAATTACTTTACATAGTACAAATATAAGGCTATAATAGTACAAGTAAGATACTTAAAGCATCTTATGCATAGACAAAGATTATTGTAATGGGAGAATTCTGGATACATTTTTCTACCATTTGATAATAAAATGATCATAGAGTTTTAACTCAAAAAGGATTTCTCCTCTGGTCAAGGAGAAATCTTTTTTTGCATTTTTTTAGCTTATCATTGGTCTGTTGAGAAAATTTTACAAAAAAATGAAATTTTGTGTTGACAATCCTTCAAATTGGTAGTATAGTCAATCTCGTGAAGCAAAGGCGCTTCGGACAAAGAGTTTTCGTCCGAGGTGCCTTTTTCTTATTTAACAAGCAAAATCATTTCAACACATAAGAGTAAAAACATGATTTATGAAAGGAGAACGATTATGAGTAAATCAGTTCAGGAATTATATGGTAGCTTGGTATTTAATGACAAGATCATGAGAGCAAAACTTCCAAAAGATATCTACAAAGCTCTTCGCAAAACAATCACACAGAATACACATCTTGAAATCGATGTTGCTAACGCAGTAGCAGTAGCAATGAAAGAATGGGCAGTAGAAAATGGTGCAACTCATTTCACACACTGGTTCCAGCCAATGACAGGTTTCACTGCTGAAAAACATGATAGTTTTATTACACCAGTTGGTGATGGCGAAATTATCATGGAATTCTCCGGCAAAGAATTAGTAAAAGGTGAACCAGATGCATCCAGTTTCCCATCCGGTGGTCTTCGTGCAACATGTGAAGCAAGAGGCTATACAGCTTGGGATCCAACATCTCCAGCATTCATTAAAGATGGTACTTTATGTATTCCAACAGCTTTCTGTTCCTACAGTGGTGAAGCTTTGGATAAGAAAACTCCACTTCTTCGTTCCATGGAAGCTTTAAGCAAAGAAGCAGTGAAAGTACTTCATTTACTTGGTATGGAAGATGTAAAACAGGTTATTACAACAGTAGGTCCTGAACAGGAATACTTCTTATTAGATAAAGAAGATTACAAAAAACGTCGTGACTTAATCTTCACAGGTAGAACACTTCTTGGTGCTATGCCTCCAAAAGGTCAGGAAATGGAAGATCATTACTTTGGTATGTTAAGAAGCAGAGTTGCTGATTACATGCATGATCTTGATGAAGAATTATGGAAACTTGGTATTCCAGCAAAAACAAAACATAACGAAGTAGCTCCTTGTCAGCATGAGCTTGCTCCAGTATTTGATACAACAAACGTTGCTGTTGACCACAACCAGTTAACTATGGAAGTAATGAAAAAAGTAGCAGACAAACATGGATTTGTATGTCTTCTTCATGAAAAACCATTTGATGGTATCAACGGTTCCGGTAAACATAACAACTGGTCCATGTCCACAGATACTGGTAAAAACTTATTAGATCCAGGCAGAAAACCAGTAGATAACATTCCATTTATGGTATCTTTGATCGCAGTTATCGCAGCAGTAGATGAATATGCTGATCTTATGAGATTCTCCGTTGCAACAGCTGGTAATGACCACAGACTTGGTGCTAATGAAGCTCCTCCAGCAATCATCTCCATCTTCTTAGGTGATGAACTTACAGCTGTATTAAAAGCAGTGGAAGAAGGATCCTTTATTGGAAAACAGAAGAGAGTATCCATGGACACTGGTGCCATCGTACTTCCACACTTCTACAAAGATACAACAGACCGTAACAGAACTTCACCATTTGCCTTCACAGGTAATAAATTCGAGTTCCGTTCCCTTGGTTCTTCCCTTTCCGTATCTGGTCCTAACGTTGTTCTTAATACTGCAGTTGCAGAAGAACTTTCTAAGATTTATGAAATCTTAAAAGATGTAAAACCAGAGGACATGGAAGATGCAGTGCATGAATTATTAAAAGACTACATTGTAAAACATAAACGAGTAATCTTCAACGGCAATGGTTACTCCGATGAATGGGTTGAAGAAGCAGAAGCCAGAGGTCTTTACAACTACAAATCCACTCCAGATGTACTTCCAGTATTAATCGAAAATAAGAATGTGGAACTTTTCACAAAACATGGTATCTTCACAGAAAGCGAATTAGATTCCAGATACGAAATCCATTTAGAGAACTACTGCAAGACAATCCATATCGAAGCAAAAACAATGGAAGATATGTTATGCCATCAGTTCATGCCAGCACTTGCTGCAGCTATCGATCAGTCTGTTTCTTTAGCATTAAAGAAAAAACAGCTCTGTGAAAGCATCACAAGTAAAACAGAACAGAAAGTAATTGAAAAATTATCTCAGGCTTACGATGCAATCTATGACTTAACAGAGGCACTTCAGGCTGATATCGCAAAAGCAGAAGAAATCGAAGATTTCTTAGCATGTGCGAAATTCTATCATGACACAATCTTAGACGATATGGCAAAAGTAAGAGAAGTAGCAGATGGTGTTGAGGGTATGATCCCAGAAGAACTTCTTCCATACCCAACATATGCTCAGATGTTATTCTACGTATAATCATTAAGATTATAGAGAGAAAATCTTATCAGTAACCTATTAAAAATATCATAAAGATAGCAAAGGTGCGTTTCAATAAAAAAGACGCACCTTTTCTAATATATAAGGATGGTTAAAAATCATCCTGAACAGGAGGAAGAAAAATGAGTAATGAAATTATGAGCGCAATTAACAGTCAGGTCTTTGCCGTCTGGTTCTTGATCGGGGCAGCCTTAGTATTTTGGATGCAGGCAGGCTTTGCCATGGTAGAAGCTGGTTTTACCAGAGCGAAGAATACCGGTAATATCATCATGAAAAACCTGATGGACTTCTGTATCGGTACAGTAACCTTCATCTTAATTGGTTTTAGCTTCTTATTAGGAGAAGATATGATAGGTTTTATTGGAAAACCTGGTTTTGATATCTTTACAAGTTATGCAAGCTTTGACTGGTCCAATTTCGTATTTAACTTAGTATTCTGTGCAACAACTGCAACCATCGTTTCCGGTGCTATGGCAGAAAGAACAAAATTCTTATCATACTGTGTATATTCTGGTGTGATTTCTGCTTGTATCTATCCAATCGAAGCTCATTGGATCTGGGGTGGCGGCTGGTTAGCTCAGATGGGATTCCATGATTTCGCCGGTTCTTGTGCCATCCATATGGTTGGTGGTATCTCCGCTTTAATCGGTGCAAAAATCTTAGGACCTCGTATCGGTAAATTTGAATATGATGACAATGGAAAAGTAAGAAAAGTCAATGCGTTTCCTGGTCATAACATTACAATTGGTGCTTTAGGTGTATTTATTCTCTGGCTTGGCTGGTATGGTTTCAACGGTGCTGCTTGTACATCTGTAGAACAGCTTGGATCCGTATTCGTAACAACAACAATCGCACCTGCCATCGCAACTGTTGTTTGTATGGTATTTACTTGGGTGAAATATGGAAAACCAGATATTTCCATGTGTCTGAATGCTTCTTTAGCAGGTCTTGTAGCAATCACAGCTCCTTGTGATGTTACAGATGCAGCTGGTGCCATCATCATCGGTGGTGTTGCTGGTTTACTTGTATGCTTTGGTGTATGGTTCTTAGATAACGTATTATATATTGATGACCCAGTTGGTGCTGTTGCAGTTCATTGCTTAAATGGTATCTGGGGAACACTTGCCGTTGGTCTTTTTGCAACAAACACAGCTCCAGGCTACAGTATCGCAGATGCTTCTGGAAATGAATTAGTTGGTTTATTCTACGGTGGTGGATTTGGTCTTTTAAAACTTCAGTTGATTGGTTTCTTAAGTGTTGCAGCATGGACTGCAGTTACAATTACAGTTGCTTTCTTCATCATTCGTGCCATTTTTGGTTTACGTGTTACAGAGGAAGAAGAAATCATCGGTCTTGATTCTACAGAACATGGTCTTCCAAGTGCTTATGCCGGATTTAGTATCATGGATATTTCTTCTGGTATGACAATGAGTGTCAACGAAAACACAAGTCTTGGATCCGATGATTATGTTACTGCAAGCGAGGCAGCAAAAGATGCAGCAGTCCCAGTGATCAATTCCCTTCCAGCAACAGGAATCAGCAAGGTGGTTATCATTGCAAAACTTACAAGATACGACGTGCTGAAAAAAGAATTAAACAACCTTGGTGTTACAGGTATGACAATCACACAGGTATCTGGATGTGGTATTCAGAAAGGTGCCGGTAGCAAATACCGTGGTGTTGAAATGGATATTACCTTACTTCCAAAAGTAAAAGTTGAGGTTGTTGTAAGCAAGATTCCAGTAGAAGCAGTCATCGAAGCAGCTAAGAAAGCCCTTTATACAGGACATATCGGAGATGGTAAGATCTTCGTATATCCAGTGGAAAGAGTTGTTAAGATTCGTACAGGCGAAGAAAACTTTGATGCTCTTCAGGATGTGGAATAGTTAAAAAAATATAGATAATCTTACTCCTGCTTATCCCTTTGGATAGGCGGGAGTTAAACGCGTGTAATGAAAAATGATATGTATGAATGGAACAGAAATGGAGTTAAAGAAATGAATAATCCTTTTATGTATGATGAAAAACCAAAGGAAGAGTGTGGTGTCTTTGGAATCTGGAGTTCTGGAAATCAGTCCATCTCTAAAATGCTTTATTATGGCTTAATTGCATTACAGCATCGTGGACAGGAATCTGCAGGTATGGTCATGTGTGACCGTCAGGGCCCTCTTGGTAATATCAGTGCCCATCGTGGAATGGGATTGGTATCCGAAGTGTTCACCGATGAAGTTTTGGGTGAGTTACATGGAAATATCGGAATTGGCCATGTTCGTTATTCGACAACTGGAGAAAGCCGCGTGGAAAATGCTCAGCCGGTTTTTCTGAATTATCTGAAAGGAACCTTGGCTTTTGCTCACAATGGAAATATTCGAAATGCTGGAGAAATTCGTAAAGAACTTCAGAAAAAAGGAGCCATTTTCTCAGGAACCACAGATTCTGAAGTAGTTGCCTATCGTATTGCCATGGAACGTATGGAAACAGGTTCCATTGAAGAAGCAATCATAAATGTGGTAGAAGAATTAAGAGGTGGCTATGCCCTTCTGATCTTAAGTCCTCAGAAACTGGTTGGTGTAAGAGATCCTTACGGCTTAAAACCATTGTGCTTAGGAAAGAAGGATGGCGCTTATATTTTATCCTCTGAAAGCTCCGCCATTCTTTCTTGTGGTGGTGAGCTGATTCGTGATATTGAGCCAGGTGAAATCATCACAATCACTGATGAAGGGATTCAGTCAGACTTTAGCTTAAAGAAGAAAAAACATGCGCATTGTATTTTTGAATATATCTATTTTGCAAGACTTGATTCTGTCATGGATGGAATCAGTATCTATGATGCAAGAATACGTGGAGGAAAAGCTTTGGCAAAGAGATATCCTGTGGAAGCAGATGTGGTTACCGGTGTACCAGAATCCGGGATTACTTCTGCTGTAGGCTATGCTCAGGAAGCAGGAATTCCTTTCCAGATTGTTTTCTATAAAAACAGCTATGTGGGAAGAACCTTCATCAAACCTTCTCAGGAGGAGCGCATGTCCGCTGTTCATATGAAGCTCAGTGTTCTTTCTGATGTTGTAAAAGATAAAAGGATTGTATTAATTGATGACTCCATTGTAAGGGGAACTACTATTACTAATTTGATCACCATGTTAAAAAAAGCAGGGGCAAAAGAAGTTCATGTCAGAATCAGCTCCCCTCCATTCTTATATCCATGTTTTTATGGAACCGATGTTCCTGACAACAAAGAACTTATTGCAAATGAACTGACGAAAGATCAGATCTGCAAGAAAATCGGAGCAGATTCCTTAGAGTATATGTACTTAGAAGATCTGAAAGAAATGACAGGAGACTTGCCATTATGTAGGGCTTGTTTTGATAAAAACTATCCAGATGAATCAGAATTATAAAAAGAAGTCATAAGATTTACTATTTTTTAAGAAAATAAGCGGAAAAGTTAATAAAATGAAATATTTGCTTGACATTCCTTCATTACGATAGTATACTCAATCTCAGGAAAGCAAAGGCGCTTTGAACGATGTTACATCGCTCAAAGTGCCTTTTTTGTATTTTCAGCAGAAGGATAAACTGAAAGGAGAAAAGAAAATGTGTTCAATCATTGGATATAAAGGAACCAGCATTACAGACGAACAGTTAAAAGAAGGGTTTGATAAGACCATATCCAGAGGACCGGATATGCAGAGAATCACCCGTTATACCGAGGATATTATTCTTGGATTTGAAAGACTCTCTATCATGGGGCTTAACGAAGAAGGTATGCAGCCATTTGAATTAAAGAAAAACGCAGTGGTTTGCAACGGTGAGATCTATGGTTTCCGCCCAATTAAGAAAGAATTGGAAAAGGATTATTCATTTAAGAGTGATTCTGATTGTGAGATCCTTCTTCCTCTTTATGAAAAATATGGCGTAGAAATGTTTGCCAAATTAGACGCAGAATATGCATGTATCATTTATGACGCTGAAAAAAATGATCTGGTTGCTGCAAGAGATCCTATCGGCATTCGACCATTATTCTACGGATATGTAAAAGAAGGCGAAATCATTTTTGCCAGTGAAGCGAAGAACTTAGTTGGTCTTGTAGATAAAGTAGAAGCATTTCCACCAGGACATTATTACGCAGATGGTCAGTTCGTATGCTACCGTGATATGACAGAAGTAGAAGCTTATGTGTCAGATGACGTAGATACCATCTGTAAAGAGATTCATGACCTTTTGGTTGCTGGTGTTGAAAAAAGATTGGACGCAGATGCGCCTCTTGGTTTCTTATTAAGTGGTGGTTTGGATAGCTCCTTAGTATGTGCTATTTCTGCTAAAATTTTACAGAAACCAATCCGTACTTTTGCCATCGGCATGAGCACCGATGCCATCGATTTAAAATATGCCAAAGAAGTTGCTGATTATATTAAGAGTGATCATCAGGAAATCATCATTACGAAGGAAGATGTTATTAAAGCACTTCCAGAAGTAATTTCTATCCTTGGAACTTATGATATTACAACCATTCGTGCAAGTATTGGTATGTACTTAATATGCAAAGCCATTCATCAGACAACAGATGTCAGAGTATTGATGACCGGTGAGATTTCCGATGAGTTATTCGGTTATAAATATACAGACTTCGCCCCAGATGCAGAAAGCTTCCAGGAAGAAGCCGCAAAGAGAATCCGTGAATTATATATGTACGATGTTCTTCGTGCAGACCGTTGTATTTCTTCTAACTCCATGGAAGCTCGTGTTCCATTTGGTGATCTTGCCTTTGTAAAATATGTTATGAGCATTGATCCAGCCAAGAAAATGAATGTATACGGTAAAGGAAAATATCTCCTTCGTCATGCATTTGAAGGAGATTACCTTCCATATAGTATCCTCATGCGTGAAAAAGCTGCTTTCTCCGATGCCGTTGGTCATTCCATGGTAGATCATTTAAAGGCATATGCAGAGGAATGTTATTCCGAGGAAGTATTTGAAGAGAAATGCAAACAGTATGAATTTGCTACTCCATTTACCAAAGAATCCTTATTATATAGAGAAATCTTCGAACAGTATTATCCTGGACAGGCTGAGATGGTTGTTGATTTCTGGATGCCTAACAAAGAATGGGAAGGCTGTAACGTTGATGACCCATCCGCCAGAGTACTTTCTAACTACGGTGCAAGCGGACAATAAAGAAGGGAGGATAAGACCATGCAAATGGACTTACAAAAACAGGGTCTTTATGATCCGGTATTTGAACATGATAACTGCGGTATTGGTGCTGTTGTTAATATTAAAGGTAGAAAATCCCATGAGACAGTTTCCAATGCATTAAAAATTGTAGAAAACCTTGAACATAGAGCTGGTAAAGATGCAGAAGGAAAGACTGGTGACGGTGTTGGTATCCTTGTACAGATTTCTCATAAATTCTTCAAGAAAACCTGTGAAGAATTAGGAATTTCTATTGGACAGGAAAGAGATTATGGTATTGGTATGTTCTTCATGTCTCAGGATGAACTTAAGAGAAACCGTGCCAAAAAGATGTTTGAGATCATTGTAGAAAAAGAAGGGTTGGAATTCCTTGGCTGGAGAGAAGTTCCAATTCAGCCTGAAATTTTAGGACATAAAGCTTACGATTGTATGCCATGCATCATGCAGGCTTTTGTAAAACGTCCATTTGATGTACAGAGAGGTCTGGCATTTGATCGAAGACTTTATGTGGTTCGTAGAATCTTTGAGCAAACCTTTGATTCCACATATATTGTATCCATGTCCAGCCGTACTATCGTTTATAAAGGTATGTTCTTAGTGGATCAGCTTCGTGAGTTCTACAAAGATCTCCATGATCCAGACTATGAATCAGCCATTGCATTTGTACATTCCCGTTTCTCCACAAATACAACCCCAAGCTGGGAAAAAGCACATCCATATCGTATGCTTTGCCACAACGGTGAAATCAATACTATCCGTGGTAATGCCGATAAGATGCTTGCCAGAGAAGAGAAGATGGAATCCGAGTACTTAAAGGATGAGATGACAAAGCTTACTCCAGTTGTCGATCCAAATGGATCTGACTCTGCTCGTTTAGATAACACATTAGAATTCCTTCTTATGAGCGGCATGCCACTTCCACTTGCTGTTATGATTACCATTCCGGAACCATGGCAGAACAATGAAAGTATGAGCCGTGAAAAGAGAGATTTCTATCAGTATTATGCAACCATGATGGAACCATGGGATGGTCCTGCTTCCATTTTATTTACGGATGGTGATGTAATGGGTGCCGTTCTTGACCGTAACGGACTTCGCCCTTCCCGCTATTATATTACAGACGACGATCAGCTGATTCTTTCTTCTGAAGTTGGTGTTATGGATTTTGATCCAACTCATATTGTAAAAAAAGAACGTTTGCATCCTGGTAAGATGCTTCTTGTAGATACAGTAAAAGGAGAGCTCATCGATGATGAAATCTTAAAAGACAGCTTTGTGAAGAAACAGCCTTACGGAGAATGGTTGTCCGATAATCTGGTACATTTAAAAGACTTAAAGATTCCAAATGTTGGAATTACCGAATATAATTATACAGACAACAACCGTCTTATGAAGGCCTTTGGATATACGTATGAAGATCTCACGACTTCGATTCAGCCTATGGCATTAAATGGTGGCGAAGCAATCGCAGCCATGGGTATTGATAGCCCTCTTGCTGTTCTTTCTTCCAGACATCAGCCTTTATTTAATTACTTCAAACAGCTCTTTGCTCAGGTAACCAATCCTCCGATTGATGCCATCCGTGAAGAAATCGTTACTTCCACAGCAATCTATGTGGGAAATGAAGGAAATATCTTAGAAGAGAAAGCAGAAAACTGTCATGTATTAAAGATTAATAATCCAATCCTTACAGACACAGATTTATTAAAAATTCGTCATTCCCATATTCCTGGAATCGTGGTGCGTGACGTTCCAATTACTTATTATAAAGGCACAAAATTAAAACGTGCCATTGACCGTTTATTTATTGAAGTGGACCGTGCCCATAAAGATGGTGCAACCGTAGTTATTCTCACAGACCGTGGCGTAGATGAAAACCATGTTGCCATTCCATCTCTTTTAGCAGTTTCTGCAGTGCATCATCATTTGATCAATACAAAACAGAGTACTACAGTAAAAATCGTATTAGAGAGTGGAGAACCTAGAGAAGTTCATCATTTTGCAACCTTACTTGGTTATGGTGCTTCTGCCATCAATCCATATCTTGCCATGAGCTCCATCAAACAGATGATTCATGAAGGCATGCTTCAGAAAGATTATTATGCAGCAGTCAATGATTATACCGACGCTATCCTTCATGGTATCGTAAAAATTGCTTCTAAAATGGGTATTTCTACTTTACAGTCCTATCAGGGCTCCCAGATTTTCGAAGCAATTGGTATCAGCAAAAATGTGATCGATACTTACTTTACAAATACGGTTAGCCGTGTAGAAGGTATCACTTTAGATGATATCGAAGAGGATGTGGATGTTCGTCATTCCAAAGCATTTGATGACCTTGGTCTGGCAAATGATCTGACTCTCGACAGTGAAGGCGGTCACAAATATAGAAGTGGAAAAGAAGAGCATCTTTACAATCCACTTACTATCCACACTTTACAGCAAGCAACATGGACAGGAAGTTACGATCTCTTTAAACAGTACACTTCCATGATCAATAAAGAAACAGCTCCAATTAGTCTTCGCGGACTTATGGACTTCAATTATCCGGAAAAAGGTGTTCCAATCGAAGAAGTAGAATCAGTAGATTCTATCGTAAAACGATTCAAAACTGGTGCCATGAGCTATGGTTCTATTTCCAAGGAAGCTCATGAAACTTTGGCCATTGCCATGAATACACTCCATGGTAAATCCAACTCCGGGGAAGGTGGCGAAGATTTAGAGAGACTTTCTGTAGGTCCAGACGGTTTAAATCGTTGTTCTGCTATCAAACAGGTTGCATCAGGTCGTTTTGGTGTTACAAGTAAATACTTAACAAGTGCACAGGAAATCCAGATTAAAATGGCACAGGGCGCAAAACCTGGAGAAGGTGGACATTTACCAGGTGGAAAAGTATATCCTTGGATTGCAAAAACCAGACATTCAACCCCTGGTGTAGGATTAATCTCCCCACCACCACACCACGATATTTATAGTATCGAAGATTTAGCACAGTTAATTTATGATTTGAAAAACTCCAATAAAGCAGCAAGAATTTCTGTAAAATTAGTTTCTGAGGCAGGTGTTGGTACCGTTGCAGCTGGTGTTGCAAAAGCAGGTGCACAGGTTATCCTGATTTCTGGATATGATGGTGGTACCGGTGCCGCTCCAAGAAGTTCCATCTACAATGCTGGTCTTCCATGGGAATTAGGTTTGGCAGAAACTCATCAGACATTGATCAAAAATGATCTTCGTAATAAAGTTATCATCGAAACAGATGGTAAACTCATGAGTGGCCGTGATGTTGCCATGGCTGCAGCACTTGGTGCAGAAGAATTCGGTTTTGCTACCGGTCCTCTTGTAACCATGGGTTGTATTATGATGAGAGTATGTAACTTAGATACTTGTCCGGTTGGTGTAGCGACACAGAATCCGGAACTTAGAAAACGATTCAAAGGTAAACCAGAATACGTAATTAATTACATGAGATTCATGGCAGAAGAACTCCGTGAGTACATGGCAAAACTTGGTGTTCGCACTCTTGACGAACTGGTTGGACGTACGGATCTTTTGGTTGCAAGACCAGAGGCAGCTTCAAAATACCATCTGGATCTTTCTGCAATCCTTGAGAACCCATTTGTTGATAAAAAATCACCAATTTGTTACAACAAAAAGAATCCATATAACTTTGAACTGGAAAAAACATTGGATGAAAAAGTGCTCATGACCAAATTCAAATCTGCCCTTGATCATAAGCAGAAGAAGAGCATCAGCATCAATGTTGGCAATACAGACCGTTCCTTTGGTACCATCTTTGGTTCTGAAATCACAAAACGTTACTATAACACTCTTGAGGATGATACTTTTACCGTACAGTGTGCTGGTGCCGGCGGACAGAGCTTTGGTGCCTTCATTCCAAATGGTCTTACTTTAGAGCTTGAGGGCGATAGTAATGACTACTTCGGAAAAGGATTATCTGGTGGTAAATTAATCGTATATCCACCAAAAGGAGTGAAATTTAAAGAGGATGAAAATATCATTATCGGTAACGTAGCTCTTTATGGTGCAACCAGTGGTAAAGCTTATATTAACGGTGTTGCCGGAGAACGTTTCTGTGTAAGAAACTCAGGTGCAACCGCAGTCGTTGAAGGTGTAGGTGATCACGGTTGTGAATACATGACAGGTGGTAAAGTTCTGATTCTTGGCTCAACTGGTAAGAACTTTGCAGCTGGTATGAGTGGTGGTGTTGCTTATGTACTTGATGAAGACAGCGATCTTTACTTAAGACTGAATAAAGAAATGGTTTCCTCCACTGCAGTTACATCCAAATACGATGTTATGGAAATTAAAAATATGATCACAGATCATGTTGCAAATACAAACTCTGCGAAAGGTAAAGAAATCCTTGAAAACTTCAGTGAATATCTTCCAAAATTCAAAAAGATCATTCCTTATGAATACAATAAGATGATGCAGAAGATTTCCGAAATGGAAGGAAAAGGATTAAGTTACGAGCAGGCACAGATTGAGGCATTTTATGCCATTAAAAGAGGATAGGAGGGGAGAATAATGGGAAAACCAACCGGATTTATCGAATATGAACGTAAAGAGGCCATTGGGGAAGCACCGCTTCATCGTATTAAACATTTTAATGAATTCCATACTCCTCTTTCCAGAAAAGAACAGGAGATTCAGGGTGCAAGATGTATGAACTGTGGTGTACCATTCTGTCAGTCCGGCATCTTGCTCAAAGGAATGATGACGGGTTGTCCTCTGAATAACCTGATTCCTGAATGGAATGATGCAACCTTCCACGGAAACTGGGAGCTTGCATACACAAGATTACATAAGACCAATCCATTTCCTGAATTTACAGGCCGTGTTTGTCCACATCCATGTGAGGTAGGCTGTACCTGTAATATCGATGGACTTCCAATTAATATTAAAGAGAAAGAATTAAGTATCATTGAAACAGCATATGCCCGTGGTTATGTAAAGGCAGACATTCCTGAAGTAAGAACAGGGAAAAGAGTTGCTGTCATTGGCTCCGGACCATCTGGTTTATCCACTGCTTACTATCTCAATAAACGTGGTCATGAAGTTACAGTATATGAGCGTTCTGACAGACCGGGCGGATTACTGATGTATGGTATTCCGAACATGAAATTGGAAAAAATCTACATTGAACGTCGTGTGGAGCTGATGAAAAAAGAAGGAATTCATTTTGAGACAGGTGTCAATGTTGGCGTGGATGTAAAAGTGAAAGATTTGAAGAAGCAATATGATGCCATCGTTCTTTGCTGCGGTGCATCCAATCCACGTGATCTGAATGTTCCAGGAAGAAACAGCAATGGAATTTACTTTGCCGTAGATTTCTTAAAAGCAACAACAAAAAGTCTCTTAGATTCTGGTTTTGCAGATGGTAACTTCATCACTGCCAAAGATAAAAATGTCATGGTAATCGGAGGTGGAGATACCGGTAACGATTGTGTTGGAACATCCATCCGTCATGGGTGTAAGAGTATGATTCAGCTGGAAATGATGCCTAAGCTTCCAGATGAAAGAGCAGCCAATAACCCATGGCCAGAATGGCCAAGAGTTTGCAAGACAGACTATGGCCAGGAAGAGTCCATCGCAGTATTTGGCAAAGATCCTCGAGTATATCAGACCACAGTGAAAGAATTTATTGCGGATGAAAAAGGCAATGTATGTAAGGCGATTCTTGTAAAATTAGAAAGCAAATTTGACAAAAAAGCAGGGCGTAATGTGATGCTTCCAATCGAAGGAAGCGAATGGGAAGTGCCGGTGGATCTCGTATTGATCGCAGCAGGCTTCCTTGGCAGCCAGCCATATGTCACAAAAGCTTTTAATGTAAAAACAAATGCAAGAAGCAATGTCTTCACAGAAGAAGGTTCTTTCAAAACAAGTCAGGAAAAAGTATTTGCAGCAGGTGATATGCATATCGGCCAGTCTTTAGTTGTTCGTGCCATTCGCGAAGGAAAGGACTGCGCAAGAGAAGTGGATCAATATCTCATGGGATATACCAACTTATAATAGATTAAGTGTAAAAAAAGCGACTTTCGAATGTCCCTGAAAATCGCTTAAAAAGTCGACCGAAAGGGTAAGGGATTTTTAATTACAAGGATCCCTTATCCTTTTATATTATCATTATGAGGATCCTTGTCTATGGAAATCAACCCTTTCGGTCATAATCATCGAATCGGATAATCCAATGTCATCATTAATCCATTGTAATATTTGTTGGCAAATTGAGTGGAAGACATTAAGAAGGAATACTGATCGGTTAAGTTCTTAATGGCAGAATCCCCATTATATTTATCATTGATCACACGTCCTGTGATGCTTCCGTCAGAATACTTCACAAAATCCTGAATATTTGTGAGGGAAGTCAAGATAACGGAAGTTCTTGAGTTTCCATATTGTTTGATCAGGTCACAAAGCTTGTGTACCAGATATTCTTTGGAGTAAGCATAGTAATTTGGGGAATCTTCTGTTGTTGTAGAACTATTTGTTGGCAGGGTCTTCATTTCAATGGCCACAGTTAAACCAAGATTTTTAGCGGCAATCAAAGCATCTTCCAAAGTGATAACATAGTAGAGTTTGTTATTTCCAACCACGATCGGTTCGCTGGTTAATTCTTCAACAGTCAAATATTTGACTGTACCGGTACGATTGGTGGTTCGAGTTAATGTGGAGTCATGCATTAAGACAAATTCCCCGTCCTTTGTTGCACGAACATCGATCTCTACCGCACTGGCGCCATATCTTTTCGCGTCGGTGATGGCTTCCATGGTTTCTTCTGGAGCAAAGAGACAGTAACCTCTGTGTGCTTCCCAGCAATAATTTTTGACGGTAAAAGTATGGGTAAATACACCATTTTTATAGGTGACGGTATTCACACCAAAAGCGGTGGAATAATAAATTCCGTTTTTCACATATCCTCTGGAAGGATGGGACACAGAAAAAGTTCCTTTGGAAATAGTTTTATAAGTATTCGGTTTCAATTCTCTTGTTCCGCCTTTCATCATGCTGATGGTGGAAGAATAACTTTCTTTTGAGACGGTAACTGTTATTTTTTTTGTATAGCATTTATTGAAGGTTATTTTGATATTACAAGTTCCAACAGCGGTGCCATGAACTTTTCCGGAGGAGGAAACCGTAGCAATTTTAGAATTCGTAGACTTATAAGTGATGGAAGAGAACTTATTCTTATTTTTGATCGGGATGCTACAGGTTTCTTTTCGGTATACTGGAAGGCTGGAGGATACATCTGGTTTGATAACAGTAATTTTGCATTTTAATTTTTTGCTTCCGATTTTTGCAGTGATGGTAGCTACACCAGGTGCTTTTGCTTTCACCTTACCAAAGAAGGAAACGGAGGCGATTTTTTTGTCAGAACTGCTCCACCTTGCACGCTTTTTACTTCCTTTTACTTTTAGACTGTATTTTTGGTTGACTACCAGTGTTTTACTGCTTTTATTCAGAGTAATCTTGGCATATGACTGACATGGAATCAGGAAGAGAAGCATCCATAGAAACATCAGTCGCATTATTTGTTTTTTCATGATTTTTTCCTTTGCTTTCTTTCAATATTCTTATAAGATTATGCAAAAATGGAAGGAATTAGTGCATTTTGTGAAGATTTTATGAAGTGGAATATTTCCTCTATACATTTAAAAAAAATATGATACAATTTTACAGTAAAATGAATTTCATGAAAAGAGGTATGAATATGAAAAAAAGAATCGTTGCACCATTTGTATTGACATGTGCACTTGTTCTTTCTCTTGGCCTGTCAGGATGCAGCACTTCCGGCACAGCAGGTCCAATCTCCAACGAATTTGTAGAAGTTAGCAAATATAAAGGACTGGAGATCCCAGTTGTTGAGAAAACAGAAGTAACAGATGAAATGGTAGAAAATGAAATCCAGGGTACTCTTGCCAATAACATTGATTACAAAACAGTGGATCGTGAATCCAAAGAAGGAGATATGGTCAATATTGATTTTGTAGGAAAATTAGATGGCAAAGCATTTGACAACGGATCTGCCGAAAAGCAGGATTTAGTAATCGGACAGGCAAACTTTATTGGAGCCAATGGAGATTATAAAGGTTTTGAAGAACAGTTAGTTGGTCATAAAGCCGGTGAAAAATTTGTGATCACTGTTAAGTTCCCAGATCAATATGCAGAAGAGCTGGCTGGAAAGGTTGCTACTTTTGACATTACTCTTCACGAAGTAAAGGAAGGAAGTGTTCCGGAACTTACAGAGGATATTCTTGCAAAACTTGGCACAAGTGCAAAAACTCCGGATGAATACCGTGAAGAGGTTCGCAAAGGATTAGAAGAACAGTATCAGAGCAATTATGACAGCACAGTAGAACGTGAAGTTTATACAGAATTAACTGCTAATATTAAAGTTGTCGGTGATCTTCAGTCAGAAATCGATGAAGCATATCAGTCTCAGTATGCGAGTTATGAGTCTTATGCACAGATGTATGGTGTAGAAATGGAAGAGTTTGCTCAGTCCTACATTGGAAAATCTTTAGAAGATTTCCAGGCAGAATTAAAAGCAAGTGCAGAAAAATCTGTTGCTTTCAAATATGCATGCAACCTGATCGCTGAAGAAGCAAAACTTGCATTATCTGATAAAGAATTTACAGAAGAAGCGACAAAACTTGCAGAGGAATATGGTTTTACAGATTCTACAGAAGCAGCAGAAAGCTCCACAGAAGCAGCGGAAGCTTCCACAGGAGAAGCGAAGAAAGTATCCGCACTTGACCAGTTTGTGGAACAGTATGGAGAAGAAAGTATCCGCGATTATCTGACACAGAAAAAAGTAATGGCTTATCTTGTGGAAAACAGTAAACAGACCGAAAGTGCAACAACTTCTAAACCGGCAGAAACAGAAGAAGCTACAACAGAAGTAAAATAATCATTTTATAAAATTTACAAAAAGCTCATGACTATGATGGAAAGTATTGTAGTCACGAGCTTTTTTTATATTTATTATTCGATATTTAGTAAATCAAACAAATTGGTTGCCAGCCTAACCATAAATCGTGGATCTTGATCATAATCCAAATCGACATCTTTGGCATGAGATCTTCCAACATGTGTCTGATATGCTACATTGTGAACTTCCCATTCTGCAGAAAGATTCTCATGACTTCGTTCGGATAAGCCAAGTTCGGCAATCATTTTGCAAATGCGATGACGATCTTCTTTGGAATGTACTTTATAGGAATCAATGATGATGGCGATTCTTCTTAGAAAGGCAATCTGGCAGTTAGGTCCGTATTTTTTTAAAATATGATCAATTTCTTTTTTGGCTTCCAGCACTTTAGGATGAGTACAATGTGGATAATAATGTCTTCTTACCATGTTGATGCCTCCGGCAGGAACACAGAAATCTGGGTTTTCCTGAAGGATTGCAAGATAGGTGCTATCCAAACCATGCCACATAACAGAATCCAATTCTTCTTTCTGTAAAGTCAGCTGGCTGATCTCAACAGGTTCTTCATAAAGATAGGTAAAAGCAACTTCATTATCTCGGAAGGTTTTTCCATGGAATTCTTCCTGGTACTGAATACGAAAAGTTCCAATAAAATGAAGGTCTTTTTTATCTGCCTGAATCCCCAGCTCTTCTTGCAATTCACGCAGAGCAGAATCGATTGGCTCATCGCCTGCCTGAATATGCCCCGCACTGGAAGTATCAAAACATCCTGGAAAAGAATCCTTATTTTGGGCTCGTTTTTGAAGAAGGACAAAGGTAACGGGACCATCCTGCTTCGTGATCCATATGTGAGCAGTACGATGTAAGATGCCCTTTTCATGGGCTTCCTCTCTGCTGACGGTCTCTCCCGTTGGCATTCCAAATTCATCACAGATATCAAAACGTTCCATAAAAAACTCCTTTCCTTAACCATAACATAGTAAGAGTATCATATTTTTCTCCTGATTTCACCAGATATTTTTATTTAGAAAAGTTGACAAAACAACAAATCAGGATTACAATGCCATTTGTAAGAAAGATGTTGATTTATCAACATCTTTATGAAAAGGAGATGATTTTTATAATCGATAATTTTGAACGTTTATATCTAGGTGTATGTAATATTTACAAAGATATTCAGAAGATTAAAAAAAGCGAAATGAGTTTTTTCGGATTAAGTGGAAAGCATGTCATGCCTTTTTATTACCTGATGAGCCATCCAGAAGGATTGACTGCCAGCGAAATCTGTCGTTTGAGTAATGCAGACAAAGCCGGGGTTTCTCGAAGCTTAAAAGAAATGGAATCAGAGGGATATATCTTATATGAAGAAAATTCTGAAAAAAAGCGCTATCGTAGTAAGATTTATTTGACGGCTGAGGGAAGAAAAAAAGGAAAACAGATTCGCAACATCATTCTACAACTTACTATGGAAAGTGGCCAGGAGCTTAGTAGCGAGGAAAGAGAGACCTTCTATCGCGTGCTGGATATTTTGTCAGAAAATATCCATTCCATTTGTGAGAAGGCCAATGAAGAAAATACAATTTAACGATTTGTCGTAAAGGAAAAGGGGAATAGAAATGAATCCAATCAAGAAAATTTATTGTCGAGCATTTCAAACATGCTTTAAAATCGCTTTACCAGTTTTACCCTATCGAAAACCAAAGCGTTTAAAAAATATGGAAGAGCTTGCTTCTTTATTAAAAAAGAAAAAATGTCCTTCTGTCATGATTGTTACGGATGCGGGAATCCGTTCTTTCCATCTGACGGAGAAATTGGAAAAAGAATTAAAAAATAAGGAGATTAGCTATGTGATCTATGATAAAACAGACGCCAATCCAACCACAGCAAATGTGGAAGAAGCCCTGCAGTTATACCATGACAATGGATGCAAAGCTTTGATTGGTTTTGGTGGCGGATCCAGCATGGATTGTGCAAAAGCTGTGGGTGCCCGTGTGGCAAAACCAAGACAATCTTTGAAGAAAATGAAGGGAATTTTAAAGGTTCATAAAAAATTGCCGCTCTTGATCGCCGTGCCTACCACTGCTGGAACAGGAAGTGAAACAACACTTGCTGCAGTCATTGTAGACAGTGAAACAAGACATAAATATCCAATCAATGACTTCCCATTGATCCCTAAATATGCCGTTTTAGATCCAAAAGTCACTTTGTCTTTACCACCATTTATCACAGCAACGACAGGGATGGACGCATTAACTCATGCGGTGGAGGCATTTATTGGGAATTCCACCACACCGGGAACCAGAACCGATGCTTTTATGGCTGTAGAGCTTATCTTTCAGAATCTTGATACGGCCGTTTTTGATGGTGGCAATGTGGAAGCAAGAAAAAATATGTTAAGAGCCTCCTACTATGCCGGATGTGCATTTACAAAATCTTATGTGGGATATGTTCATGCAGTGGCGCATTCTTTAGGTGGAAAATATAATATTCCTCATGGTTATGCAAATGCGGTGATTCTGCCTTATGTTTTAGAAGCTTACGGAAGTAAAATTCATTCTAAATTATATAAACTGGCATATGCTGCAGGTCTGGCAGATGACGATACGCCGATTGAAGTTGCAGCAGAACGATTCATCGAGGCAATCCGTGAGATGCAGCAGCGATATGGCATCGGAGATAAAATCATGGGTATCAAAGAAGAAGATATTGAAGAGATGGCCATCTGTGCAGACAAAGAAGCCAATCCACTATATCCGGTTCCTGTATTGATGAATGCCAAAGAACTGGAAGTATTTTATCGCATGATTATGGAGGAAGAATAGATGACAATTCAAGAGATTGTATCCAAACAAAGAGCTTATTTTTTTCGGGGAGAGACTCTCTCTGTTGACGGAAGGATTGAGGCCTTAAAACGCTTAAAAGAAACAATTTGCCGTTATGAGGAGGAAATTGCAGAAGCAATCTCTCTTGATCTTGGCAAAAGTGCATTTGAAAGTTATATGTGTGAGACTGGGATTGTTCTTAGCGAACTTTCCTATATGATCAAACATGTTCGTTCTTTTGCCAAAGAAAAAAACGTATGGACTCCGCTTGCTCAGTTTTGCTCCAGAAGCTATAAAAAGCCTTCTCCATATGGTGTGGTTCTGATCATGAGTCCTTGGAATTATCCTTTTATGCTTACCATGGATCCCTTGGTAGATGCCATTGCAGCGGGAAATACGGTTGTGTTGAAGCCAAGTGCATATTCTCCAAAAACCAGTGCAATCATTGAAAAAATAATCAAAGAATGCTTCTCCGAAGAGTATGTGGCAGTCGTCACTGGTGGGCGTGCAGAAAATCAGGCCCTTTTGGAAGAACATTTCAATTACATTTTCTTTACCGGCAGTCAGGCGGTGGGAAAAGAAGTGATGAAAAAAGCTGCGGAACATTTTACACCGGTTACTTTAGAACTTGGTGGAAAAAGTCCTTGTATCGTAATGGATGATGCAAACATTAAATTGGCAGCAAAGAGAATCGTTTTTGGGAAGTTTTTAAATTGTGGACAGACATGTGTGGCACCAGATTATATTCTTTGTCATAGCAGTGTGAAAGATGATTTTATCAAAGCGGTAAAGAAACAGCTGGTGAAACAATTTGGAAAGAATCCACTGTTTAATCCAAACTATGGAAAGATTATCAATGAAAAACATTTTGATCGTATCCTTGCTTTGATTGATAAAGAAAAAGTTGTCATGGGAGGACAGAGCAGGAAAGAAACCCTTCAGATTTGTCCTACAATCCTGGATTATGTAACCTATGAAGATGCTGTTATGCAGGAGGAAATCTTTGGACCGATCATGCCGATTCTTACCTTTGATTTTATTGAGGATGTGGTGGAAAAACTGCACTCTATGCAGGAACCTCTGGCTTTATACCTTTTTACTTCCGACCGTTCTATTGCAGATGAGGTCCTTTCTTCTGTAAGTTTTGGAGGCGGATGCATCAATGATACCATCATTCATCTTGCAACCAGTGAGATGGGATTCGGTGGTGTTGGTGCCAGTGGAATGGGTTCTTATCATGGAAAAACAGGTTTTGATACTTTTACACATTATAAAAGTATTGTGGATAAGAAAACATTTATGGATCTTCCGATGCGATACCAGCCATATCGAAATCTTTATGATAAATTGATTCATTTCTTTTTAAAATGATGTAAAAAAATAAATGAATATCGGTTGACAAGTGTCTTGACACTTAGATATAATCTTGACTAGGAATATATGGAAGGGTAGGGATGCGAAATGACAGGAAATGAACGTAGAATGAAAATATTAGAAACGCTTTCAAAAAGCTCAGCTCCAATTGCTGCGAAAACATTGGCGAAAGAGTTTAATGTGAGTCGCCAGATTATTGTTTCTGATATCGCCCTTTTGCGTGCAGAAAAACATGAAATTGCATCCACAAACAGAGGATATATTTTATCTGAAGATGCTAAGGCTACCAGAGTCTTTAAAGTAAAACATTCTGATGATGAAGTGGAACAAGAGATGAATCTGATTGTTGACTATGGCGGAACGGTAGAAGATGTGTTTGTATATCATAAAACATATGGGACAGTTCGTGCGGAGATGAATATCCGCAGCAGAATTGATGTCATTGATTTTATGAAAGCAATTGAGACAGGTAAATCAAGTTTTTTAAAAAACATTACAGATGGATACCATTATCATACGATTACTGCTTCTTCCGAGAAAATTCTTGATCGAATCCAGGAACAATTAGAAAAAAATGGATTTTTGGCTCAGCTCCAAGATTATGAGCCTGTGAATTTTTGGAAAGAGGAGAGTGCTAAGTAGCATTTGTTTACCGGTAACAAAAAGTTACGATATTCTATTTAACAAAATAATGATAAGGAATTGACAGCCAGAATAATCTCTGGCTGTTTTCTTTTTTCTTAGAGCAATGGCAATGGATGATTTTTTATGCTATACTTTTCTATAAACTATATAAAGTTAGGAGATAATTATGTCTGTTTTGATTCGTAAAATGATTGCAGAAGATAAAGAGGAAGTCCTTCAGATGATGAGGGTTTTTTATGATTCCCCTGCAGTCTTTTTTAAAGCGAAAGATCATATTTTGGAAAAAGACATCGAAGACTGTATCGGAGATTGTCCATGGATTGATGGTTACATTTTTGAAGAAAATGAATCGATCATAGGTTATGCCATGGTTGCCATGTGCTATGCTACAGAGTTTGGAGGTCTTTGCCTGTGGTTGGAAGATCTTTACTTAAAACCGGAATTCAGAGGCTTGAAGATTGGAAGTAATTTTCTCCATTATCTGGAAGAAGCTTACCCTGATGCAGTACGTATTAAATTAGAGGTGGAAACAGAAAATGAAACAGCAATTGCCACATATAAAAAAGCTGGATATGGTGTTTCCCCTTATTTTGTAATGACGAAAGAATTGGATGGTCAAAGATAATTACTGATGAAAAAACAAAAGATAATAATAATCACGGGATTGATAGCTATTTTTTTCTTGGCAGGACTTAGACAGTTATTTATTCCATATGAATTACATGCGGAATACCTTTCCAAGAACAAAGTATATGAGTATGATCAGCTTTCCAAAGAAGATTTTAAAGTATATACCACATCCAGGATTGGATTGAGAAAAGAAGTGAAAGATTTCCATATTAACTCTGATATGGTAAGTGAAACTGGTTTAGTTTCCATTGCCTCATATGATCCTCATCTAGGTGTTCTGGTAGATTTAAAATCGATCAAAGTAAAATCTTCATCTTTGTTATATAATCGTGTGATTTATGAAGACAGAATGAACGAATACCAGCCAGAAGTTTCAGAAGTAATTACTTATTCGGATGGAAAAAAAGAGATCGTTCCATATAGCCAGTCTTCTGTGGAATTATCCACTGAAAAAAATGAAGATGAGATGCATATTTATGTTGATGGAAAAAATGATGAATATGTGGAAGAAGTTCCTATAATCACGGTTACTTTTATTACAGCAGAAGGTAAGAAATCTACAAAGAAGGTATTAAGCAGTGATGAATTGGATCTTACCATTCATTATTCCGATGGGACAGAAAAAAAGGCAAAAAAAGGTGAGATTACCTGTGAGCCGATCAAAAAGCCAAAAGCGGGGATCAATCATTTGACATGTTATTATAATAAGAAAAAATATGTCGTTGATGTAAACTGTTATAAACCAAAGCCACCAAAAAATATTGTCACATTTCCTGGCTACGGAGATATTGAACTTCAATATACAAAAGCATATTCTGTGAAAGATGCTAATAAGCTTAACACAATTAATGGAGTCGTATATTTTAACCATCACCGGGAAACCTATTATACTATTTTTGAAGCGGGTGGAGTGACTACAGCCTTCCATGTACCGGGAAGACATGTTGCAGAAGATGGTACCATTCGAGATGAGGAAGGTTATATTTGTGTGGCAGCAGATTATCGTTTCTGTCATCCGTATGAAAAAGTCCTTACAACTTTGGGACCGGCCAAGGTTTACGACACAGGTTGCCCTTATGGAACCGTTGATTTATATGTGAATTGGAGATAAAAATGGAAGAAATGATGTTAAATACAGAAAAAGTGTTTCGATTTTTTGAAGAGATTTCTCGCATTCCCCATGGTTCAGGAAATACAGGTCAGATTGCAAAGTATCTTGTGAATTTTGCAAGGGAGAGAAATCTTTTGGTTAAAAAAGATGAAGCAGGCAATATTGCGATTTTCAAAGACGCCAGTGAGGGTTATGAAAAAGCTGGCGCAGTAATCTTACAAGGCCATATGGATATGGTTTGTGAGAAGGATACAGATTGTGAAATCGATATGGCAACAGAAGGGATTTCACTATTAACTGATGGCGAATTTATCTTTGCAGATGGGACGACTTTAGGCGGGGATGATGGTATTGCCATTGCTTATATGCTTGCATTATTGGATGATGGTCAGATTCCACATCCACCTCTTGAGATATTGATTACCAATGATGAGGAGGTGGGGCTTGCCGGAGCATCTGCCTTGTCCATAGAAGGTTTTAAAGCAAAAAGGCTCATCAATCTTGATTCCGAAGAAGAAGGTTATCTTACCGTAAGCTGCGCCGGAGCAGTGCGTACTTACAGTGATATTCCTGTGGAATATGAGTCTGTCTATGCAGAAAAAGAAGAGAAATATCTGATGGAAACCGGCCTTCAGGAGGGAAGTTCCCAGACGTCTTTTCGCATTGAAATTAGCAATTTAAAAGGTGGGCATTCTGGCGTTGATATTGGAAATCAACGAAGCAATGCGATTATTCTGATGGGAAGGATTCTTTCGGAACTTTCTCTAAAATACGATTTTCGTATTGTAAATGTCTCCTGTCCGGGCAGAGAAAATGTGATTCCAAAGGGAGCAGAATGTATTCTTGTCTGTGAGGTTGCTAATACAGATGCTTTCACAGAGGATTTTCTATCTCTTTGCGAACAAATTTATATGGAATTAGAAGAAACAGAGAGTGATGTAGAATTTGAACTTGCAGAATATTTGGTACAATTCCGTTGTCTTACTTTAGAATCCACGAAAAAACTTATTTTTGCCATGTATCATATGCCAGATGGTGTTCAGGTAGAGTATCCTGAGATTCCTGGGATGATACGTTCTTCTTTAAATACCGGTATTTTGGAATTGTCAGATGATTTTGCTCGCTTCGGAACATTGATCCGTAGCAATATGGATGAAGAGAAACAAATGGTTATCAATAAAGTGAAAACATTTATTGAGTTTTTGGGTGGTACAGTTCGATTGGAAAATGATTATCCAGCATGGGCTTATCGCAAGGATTCTCCATTAAGAGATAAGATGGTTCAGATTTTTGAATCACTTTATGGTCAGTCCCCAAAGATTTCCATTACACATGGAGGATTAGAGTGCGGAATTCTTGCGGGTAGATTGGGGAATCTGGATATGGTTTCCATGGGCCCAAATCTTTACGATGTCCATACACCACGAGAACGTATGGAAATTGCTTCGGTTCAAAGAACATGGGAGTATCTTTTAGAAATTCTTGGGAATATGAAAGAGTAGTGATGTTTATAAAAAATTATTCATAGAAAGAAGGGTTTATTATGGGAAAAATGTGCGATTTTACATTTGACAACAACATTTCAGAAAATATTCGTTTTGTTGGTGTGGCTGATAAAACAATTGACCTTTTCGAGAGTCAGTACGAAGTACCGAATGGTATTATGTACAACTCCTACGTAATTCTTGATGAGAAGACAGCTTTGATGGATACCGTAGATGCAAGAGGAATGGAAGAATGGGAAAAAAATGTTGCTGATGTTTTAGCAGGAAGAGCATTGGATTATCTTGTGATCCAGCATCTTGAACCAGACCATTCAGGAAGTATTGGAAGACTTGTTGAGATTTATCCAGATGTAACAATTGTAAGTAATAAAAAATTACTTCAGATGCTTCCACAGTTCTTTGATCTTCCAGAAGGAATAAAGACGATTGAAGTAGCAGAAGGTAGCACTTTAAATTTAGGCAACCATACGTTAACATTTGTGATGGCTCCAATGGTTCACTGGCCAGAAGTTATGGTATCCTATGAATCTACAGAAAAAGTATTATTTGCAGCAGATGGTTTTGGATCTTTTGGTACCTTAGATCAGCAGGAAGAAGACTGGGCTTGTGAAGCAAGACGTTATTACATCAATATCGTTGGTAAATATGGTGGACCTGTTCAGACACTGTTGAAAAAGGCTGCAACTTTAGACATTGCAACAATTGCGCCACTTCATGGTCCTGTTCTTCGTGAAAACTTAGGATATTATATTGGTCTTTATGATACATGGAGCAGCTATCGTCCAGAGGATAGCGGTGTATTCATTCCTTATGCATCCATTCATGGTAACACAGCAAAGGTTGCGAAAAAATTGGCTGAGATTTTAAAAGCAAAAGGAGAAGAAAAGGTTATTCTTTGTGACCTTGCCCGTGATGATATGTCCGAAGCTTTAGAAGATGCTTACCGATATGACCGTATGGTAATGTGCGCTTCCACATATGATGGTGGTATTTTCTTATGTATGCAGGATTTCATTGCTCATCTTCAGACAAAAGCTTACCAGAATCGTACGGTTGGATTTATTGAGAATGGCTCATGGGCACCACAAGCAGGCAGAATCATGAAAGCAGCTATGGAAAAACAGAAAAATGTGACGATTGTAGAACCTATGGTTACCATTAAATCCACATTAAAAGAAAGTGATATTCCACAGTTAGAAGCACTTGCGGATGCTATGATTGCCAGCAAATAAAAAACAATCCAAGGAATGTAAAGGATTGTTATAAAGTAAAAAGATAGCGTCATTCGTTCGGTTTTACACTGAACTATGACGCTATTTTTTATGAAACTATGCCATATTTCTTCGCCGGAGATTACTCCCACGTCTATTGATGGGAGAAAATATTCACTAAATTAGTAAGAAGATAGATATGAACATTGTAAATATATGTATTTATGCAAATGGATCCCATAAATTCATAGGAATTGGTTCTTGATTCAATAGTTCTTTTTGTACATCCTTTAATAATTCTTTTTTAATAATTACCTGATGAACGTATTCACGGAACCATTTTTCACTTCCAATAAAGTATCCTTTTTGACCAGCGGTATCTCCCCAGCTGTTTTCAATCTTCCAGCGATCTGGCTTGCCATTTGCATCGAAATTCACTCCACAGAAAAGCATACAATGATTCATGCTGGAGCTACGGGTAAGCAGTTTTTCTTTTTTTGTCATACCAAGTGTAATTCCACCTAATACAGAACCATAATCAAAAGAATCCTGATCCCAGATTCCTTTATCACGATCACGATAAACACGACAATCACAGCTAAAATATACGGATTCTCCTGATTTTAACTGAGCAACAGCCATTTCTTCCAATTCATCCATGGAAAGGTTGAGCCAGAAGATGTCATCTTCGACAACATCACCTAGAAATGGCTGACAATAGGTTTTGTTATATTCATGGTGAGGGGCAGAGATGATACCAATATATTCATCAAGATCGTCCCCAACATATTTTTCAAAGAAAGTGTGTGGTGTAAGTTCGCGTTCGCAGTGATATACGCCATCTTTGTCCGTATATTCAAAATCGAAGGATTTGGTTGGTTGTCCATAGAGGATACAAAGAATTTTATATAACTCAGAAAGCATTTCTTCTCGGCGGACATCTGTGTTTTTTCCTTCCTGATGGAGCTTTCGAAGCTCAAGAGCATTCTCACGCATTTTTTCATTCACGACTTCTTTCCATACGGCCGTTCCAGTGGAATGTTTTGTTTCAGGCATTATCCAGGAAGGAACTACACCATATTTATGTACAATACTTTTTACCATATCCCACTGGCCTCCATCAGCAAGACCAGTTTTTAAAAGAATTTCATTTTCTCTGGAATCAATAGGATCGTCTGCGTAATGTAAGATTGCTTCAAAGAAATTGTTCCCTTTTTCTAACTTATCATAAAATGCGAGATAGGTACCGGAAAGAGCGAAATCTTTAAGATTACATTTTTTTACCACTCGTTCTCTCATCATATTCATCCCTGCAAACATCCAGCAACGACCGCTTTGTTTCTGGGCGGTAATTCCTGTTGTTGGAACTTCAACAGAAAAATCCATACGGAGCTTAGAAGCAGCGGAAGGGACAAAAGATGCTTCTGTCAGTGTTAATCCACTCATCATATTAGAAAGAATTTGGAGATTTGGATCGGAATTAAAATCTTTTTCGAATTGATTCAGCATAGCACTACTGATTGATTTAATATTTTTCATAATTTATACCTCAAAACTTAATTTATCAATATTAAAATAAGAATTTACGAACACTTTTAAAATTATAGCACGATTTTTTTTAAATTAAAGTATCATATAAATATAGAATAGAAAGAAGATCAAATATAAAAAAGAATCCAATCAAGTAGAAATAGAGCAAATATAATATATTTTATATTCAATTTAAAAAATAGTTAAAAAGTTGTTGACAAATAAATTGAAAAGGTGTATAAAAGATATTGTTCGCGGAAGTGCTGGAATTGGCAGACAGGCTAGACTAAGGATCTAGTGTCG
>JAUNNI010000071.1 GCA_030531555.1 Eubacteriales bacterium
ACACATAATTTTTTAAGTTGTCACACGAAACGATTCATTAACTTAATGACATTGCGCTATAGTGGCAGCCTCATTTTATTGGCCGACTTTCATCCTACTCCTGGCTTCGTTATAAGCAATCTGAGCTGGATATACAAAAAGAGGAATGGATTCTTCTCAAAATCCATTCCTCTTTCGAATTGTTTTCTTTATGCGATTTTCGGGGCTTCGAAGGCCGCCCTAAAAAACTATATTTTATTTATTAGAAAGTGCTTCGTGGATACCTTTTGCACCTGCTTTACCAGCTCCCATAGCAAGGATAACTGTTGCAGCGCCTGTTACAGCATCACCACCAGCGAATACCATAGCTTTGGATGTCTGACCATTTTCTTCGTCTGCTACGATACATTTCTTTCTGTTTACATCAAGTCCTTTTGTTGTGGAGGAAATGAGTGGGTTAGGTGATGTACCAAGGGACATGATTACGGTATCTAATTCGATTTCGTATTCAGATCCTGGAATTTCTACTGGACGTCTTCTGCCGGAAGCATCAGGTTCACCAAGTTCCATTTTGATTACTTTGATACCTTTTACCCATCCATCTTCGCCAACGAGGATTTCTGTAGGGTTCTGTAATAAATCGAAGATAACGCCTTCTTCTTTTGCATGATGAACTTCTTCTGCACGTGCTGGAAGCTCTGCTTCAGAACGACGGTAGATTACATGTACTTCTGCGCCAAGACGAAGAGCTGTTCTAGCTGCGTCCATAGCTACGTTACCACCACCAACTACAGCTACTTTTTTGCCAGCAGAGATTGGTGTGTCGTATGTTGGATCGTAAGCATGCATTAAGTTACTTCTTGTTAAGTATTCGTTTGCTGCCATAACGCCGTTTGCTGTTTCTCCTGGAATACCCATGAACATTGGAAGACCAGCACCGGAACCGATAAATACTGCTTCAAATCCTTCATCTTCGATCAGCTGATCTACGGTTGTAGATTTACCGATTACTACGTTTGCTTCGAATTTAACGCCTAATTCTTTAACTTTTTCGATTTCTTTCTTAACAACTTTGTTTTTAGGAAGACGGAATTCTGGAATACCGTAAGCTAAAACGCCACCTAATTCATGAAGTGCTTCGAAAACTGTTACTTCGTAACCAAGTTTTGCAAGGTCACCAGCACATGTTAAACCAGCAGGGCCGGAACCGATTACAGCAACTTTATGGCCGTTTAAAGCTTCTGCTTTTTTAGGCATGATATTGTTTTCTAATGCGTAATCTGCAACAAATCTTTCAAGTTTACCAATGGAAATTGCATCGCCTTTGATACCACGGATACACTTGCTTTCGCACTGGGATTCCTGTGGACATACACGACCACAGATTGCTGGTAATGCGGAAGACTGACCGATTACTTCGTAAGCTGCTTCGATATTTCCTTCTTTCACCTGGGCAATAAATCCAGGAATGTTAATGTTTACAGGGCAACCCTGAATACATTTTGCATTCTTACAATTGATACAACGGGAAGCTTCTGCAACAGCTTCTTCCATGTTATATCCGTAACATACTTCTTCAAAATTAGTAGCTCTAACCTTTGGATCCTGTTCTCTTACAGGTACTCTTGTTAATACATCCTGTGCCATTATTTGTCACCTCCGCAGTTTCCGCAACCACCGTGATGTGTGTCGCCTTCCTGTAATTTAAGAATTGCTCTCTGTTCTAAGTCTTTGTACATCTGCTGTCTCTTCATGGCACCGTCAAAGTCTACGCCATAACCATCAAATTCTGGACCATCAACACATGCGAATTTAACTTCATCATGAACGAGTACACGACAAGCACCGCACATACCTGTACCGTCAACCATGATAGGGTTCATACTTACGATACATGTAGGGATTTCAAGTTTTTTCGCTGTGAGAGCACCGAATTTCATCATGATCATTGGTCCGATGATAACACAAACATCATATTTGTTGCCTGCTGCAACGAGTTCTTCCATCTTACCTGTTACCATACCGCTGTAACCGTAAGATCCATCATCTGTACATGGGTAGTAGTTTCCAGCTGCTGCTTCCATTTCTTTTTCAAGAATGAGAAGGTCTTTTGTTTTTGCACCGATGATAACATCAACGTCAACACCGTTTTCATGCATCCATTTTACCTGTGGATATACTGGAGCAGCACCAACACCACCACCTACAAAAAGAATTTTTTTCTGTTTTAATTCTTCAAGATCTTCTTCAATTAATTCAGAAGGACATCCAAGTGGGCCTGTGAAATCCATAAAAGAATCGCCTGTTTTTAAAGCAGCAAATTTCTGTGTAGAAGCTCCAACTGGCTGGAATACGATTGTAACAATTCCTGCTTCTCTATCGTAGTCACAAATTGTTAATGGGATTCTTTCACCCTTTTCGTCCATTTTAACAATAACAAACTGTCCTGGAAGACAATGTTTTGCAACACGTGGTGCTTCAACATCCATTAAATAGATGTTAGCAGATAACTGTTCTGCTTTGAGAATCTTGTACATTTATATTTCCTCCTTAATAGAATTTATAGCCTTTTTACGTCTAAAGCCTATCTAATAGCCCTCTGCGCTATTCTATTCAATAGTTAATTATATCATTATTTATTGATAATTAAAATACAATTATATTCCACTAAATCACTAAATTTTAAGGTAATGTTTTGTATTTTTACAACAATTTGTCAGATATTTATCAATAATTAATCTCCAATATGATATGTTTCCACATTTTCATTGGATTCGTGAGCTCCCTCTTCTCCATTGTGATCTTCTGGCTGAGGATCTTCATGATTTTCAGGATCTGGTTCCTCGTATTCCATATCTGGAATTTCTTCTTCCTGATATAAATCCTCTGGTGGAAGGTATTCATCCTGGTCATGCTCTTCTTCCTTTTCTTCCTCCTCTTCCTCTTCAAAAGATTCTTCTTTCTTCTCTTCCGTAGTCGGCTCATCATATTCCATATCGCCATAGAGGCCAAACATACCTTCCAAGGTAAGATCACGTTCAATATTACGATGGATCTCATCCATGAAAGCTTTCCAGATATAGGCAGGATAAGTATTTCCTTTCAAATCATCTACACTGGCATAGACATCCATACCTACCCACACTGCTGTGGTGTAATAAGGACTATAACCGCAGAGCCATCCATCTACATAACTACTAGTTGTTCCGGTTTTACATGCCACCGGAATATCAATATCCAATTTGCAGTTATTGGCTGTTCCGTTATAGCTGGTGACAACACTTTCCAAGACATTTGTCATTGCACGGGCTGCTTCCACTGTATAGATACTCTTGGCTTTGCCATCGGATTCCACCACATCCTCTCCCTGTGCATCGGTAATTTTCTCGATGCAAGTTGGTTTACGGTAAGTTCCATCGTTGGCAATGGCTGCATATCCGGCAGCCATTTCCACTGGTGTCGTTCCGTTGGTAAAACCACCAATACAAGTAGTATCATATTTATAATCCTTTTCATCAAGCCCCGCAAAATTCAAGTCTTCTAGATACTCTAAACACTGTCTTTGTCCAAGTTCCTGATAGAGACGATAGGTCGCCACATTGGAGGATTTTTCCACTGCCGTTCTGAGGGAAATGTAACCCGAGTAAGAATCACCTGCATTCTTTACACGATCTTCTCCAGTCATTGGAGTATCATCCACCGTACTATCTGGTGTATATCCCTTTTCTAATGCTGGAGCATAAACCACAAGCGGCTTAATTGCACTACCGGGCTGACGATAGATCTGATAAGCACGGTTTAAGCCATATCCTTCCTGATCCTCCTCACGTCCACCTACGATGGCATTAACATGACCAGTGGCATTATCAATACAGACTGCGGCACCTTGTACACGGAAAACACCATCATCGGTCTTCTCTGTAAATGTTCCCGAAAGCTGTCTGGATACCTGCTCCTGCAATTTTTTCTGCATTTCCATATCAATGGAAGTATAGATGCGGTAGCCAGCAGTATACAGGCTCTGTTTACATGCCGTATATACCTCGTCATATTTTTCTTTATATTCCTCTTTTTCTTCTTTGGAAGAAAAATGTGTCTGCAAATGGAAACCCTGTGCCTCCATCAAAGCTTCTGTGGCACATTTTAAAATATAAGTCTCTGCATAGTCGTTGGAGCTAACTTCTTTCTTTGGCATAACCCGAATTTCTTCTACCAAAGAACGTTCATATTGAGGTTTATCGATGTATCCTTCTTCATACATTTTTGTAAGAATCTTATCTCTACGTTTTAAAGTAGAATCCGGATGATCGTATGGATTGTAACGATTGGGTGCATTTGGGATAGAACATAAAAACGCAGTCTGAGAGATCGACAAATCCTTACAGGATTTACGAAAATATCCCTGGGAAGCTGCTTCAATGCCGTAATATCCATTGGCAAAATACACGTTATTAAGATAAAACTCCAGGATGGTTTCTTTACTATATTTCCGTTCTAATTCACTGGCAATGAAGACCTCTTTCAATTTTCTTGAATAAGTCTGTTCAAAGGTGAGGAAGAAATTTCTCGCCAGCTGCTGGGTAATGGTACTTCCTCCCATGGTAATATGTCCACGATGGATAATCAAAGATAGCACAGAACGAGCCATACCCACCATATCTACACCTCGATGTCTGGTGAAATTCTTATCTTCTACAGAAATAATTGCCAGTTTTGCCGCATCTGAAATATCGTCGTATTTCAGATAATAGACGTCTTTTTCCCCTTTTAACTTCTTAATTTCGTCTCCATTGATATCATACACAATAGAGGTCTGAGACGCTTTAAAAGTCTTATCATCACTGTCTTTTACGATCTGTGTTGCCTCATGATACATTTTAAAAAGAGGAATTCCTACTTTCACAATTCCGGCAATCACTGCCAGAAAAAGAATGGTAACCACTATGGTACTGATTCCACTTTTTATCCCTGATTTTTTCTTCTTTTTTGATTTGCTCATGACGATCCTCCATTTCCTTGCTCGGAAATCCTGTCCTCCCATATGACTTATTATGACTTATTCCACATATTGCTATCCTATGGTAGAATATTACTATAGTATGATACATCCAAGGGAGGCTTCCAATGTCATTTAATTATTATCAATTAAAATATATTGCTTTATTTACCATGATCATTGATCATGCCACCATCATTTTTCAAAGTTGTCTGTCACCAGAAACCTATTATATTCTTCGTGGTGTGGGAAGGTTGTCCTTTCCCATCTATTGTTTTCTTTTGGCAGAAGGATTCTTCCATACCAGAGATCGCATCCATTATTTAAAAAGACTAATGATTTTTGCGATCATCTCAGAAATACCTTTCGATCTGACTCTCCAACAAGGTTACCTTTCCATAGGTTCTGGAAATCTTCTGGATATTCTCCATTGGGAGCACCAGAATGTATTCTTCACTTTGGCCTGGGGTTTTATATCCATGTTATTGATGGAAGCCATCCCAAAAAGAAACTCTATGCAGATTTTGGGACCTCTCGGTATCCTTCTCGCAATCCTTTCCGCTGAATATCTGTACTTTGATTATGGAGCAGCCGGGGTTTTAACCATTCTTCTCTTCTATCTCTATCTTAAAAATCAGGAGAATGCTTCTTTCCCACTGATCATATGTTTTATTCCTCTGGTGATGCTTTCTCTCTCTTCATCCGTTCAGCTGGCATGTCTTCTCTCCTTATTGCCAATCTGGCTTTACAATGGAAAGAAAGGGCAGGGTCCGAAATATCTGTTTTATATTGCATACCCTGCTCACCTTCTGATCTGCCTCGGCATCTTCCTTCTCATCTATTAGAAGGAAGCATAGAAAATGATTTATTCACACCATTTCTTAATAGTAGGTATAGTATTTATTTCCTGCTTTGGAAATGGTGTTTTCTAATGATTTACGATCTACCGCAGTGGATTGTCCACTGACCGGATCAAGATAACGAACCTTAGAAGAATTGTAGCTCATGATTATGATGTATCGTTTGCTGTTATATTTTGCAAGTACAGGACTTCCCTTACTTACAAAATAAAGGATCTCATCCATACTACAACCTTCCAAATTGTGGGCATCTTTTTCACTGTATTTTGCAATCAGCTCTGTCACTCCACCCTCTTTCGTATCGATGGTGCGGTAGGAAGCCTGATTTCCATTTACTTTTGCTATCATTTCAAGACAGCCGGCCAGAGAATATTTAACATTTTTCACTTTGGTCACCTGATCCATTCCAGCTACCATGGCATAAGACAGATATCCACATTCCCACATTTTCTTTTCTTCACTGCTGATAACATTGCCACGCAGCTCATCTGCATCTAAAATGGCGTCTCTAAGATTATCATGAGAATCGATTTCATTTCCTTCTGCATATACATAATACATGGTCTTAGATTCATTGGTTCGCTCCAAGGTAATGGACTGGCTATTCTCTGCAGAAAGCACTTTCGTCATAATTAAATCTGGTTCAATCTGAATATATACATAATTTGGGAAACGTAAAAATACCTGATTTAAAAACTTGCTGGAATAATCATACACAGCAGAAACCTGTCCGCTCTGCTCCTCTTCCTTATATCGGATATAATCACGATCCGATGTTTTTGCTATCTTATTTCCATTTTTTCTACCGAATTCCATTTCCAGAACACGACCATTGATCTCTGTTTCCAAAATATAACGATTGGATTTTTTATAACGTTTTAATTCCTGACCTTCAATGTTTACAATGGAAAGATAACGCATTGGGAAAGTCACCCTTCCCCCATCATTTCTTTTTACATCTTTCTTGTCGGCGATGCCATAGATAAAATCATTGGATAAAAATCCAACGGCATGGATTCTTTTATCATCTCCACAAGTAAATGTATTTTCTTCCCCCGTTTCCAGATTAATCATACGAATACTCTGATTGCTAGAAAGATCTTTATTATCTTCGATGGCAATGATGCTTTCATCCACAGAAGCCGTGATATTCTCATTGATCATTCCAGAATAAAGAATTTTGTCTTCTTTTTTCTCAATATCTACTGCATGAAGATCTCCATCTAAGAGACAATAAAAAATATTATTGCCATTCAAAAAAGTAATTTTTTCCACATCAGCTCTCATTCTTTCAAATGGAACAGAAGTGGAGAAAAATGCTAGTTCTTCGTTGTAACGATTCTTTGCATTATATTTAATAAGCTGTATTCCGTTTTTGCCTTCGTAATGACCGCGGTTCATATAACCATAAACCACATAGATAATATTGCCTTCCTCGTCAATGTTGAGGATTTTAATATCATGATTGTTCGTTGTATTTCTAAGATCTGCCAAATTCTCAGTGGGGAAGCTGTAAACCTTACAAACATCTGAGGATTTATAATTGTAATACCAGAACTGTCCTGCCTGGCTGAAACACACTTTATTTCCATCATCACTACTCATGACATCAATGTTATTGATGTTTCCGATACCCAAAGTAATATAGTTTTTCGAAGAATCATAAAGAACCTTATTATAATATGCGTCCATATTACGCTCGTAATCAAGAAGGTACATACGATCCGAAGTATAACGTATTTTGTATTTCTCTGTTACATTGTAATACTGGATAACTCCCTCTTTGATCTCTGCAGAAAGAATATAATCAAGCTGCAGGACTGTGTATACATCGTTGATTTCTTTGATGCTCAGTCTTGGAATGCTCTCTTTGTTCACAAGAAGAGATCCAAAAGAAATTGTATCCACACTAGAAGTGATATCCACAGATTCAAAAGATTTTGTTGGTTTACCGGATGGCTCAAGATAAGTAATGTTTTCTTCAAATTTTTCTTTATTAAAAAGATTCTCATGGAATTTCATGGCAAATTCCACACATTCATGGAAATGATATCCCTCTCCAGTTAAAAGTTTTGTATAGAAGTATACCTCCTGCTGATTGTCCAAACGAACCTTCATCTTAAGGTAATAATTACTATCTTTTTGTAAAACACTCGTGAACTGGATACTAGCTCTTTTTGTGTTATCCTCTTCCACGTCTTCTAATTGGTTGAGCGTACCATTTTCCAGTTCATTCTTCTCAGAATTTTCATACAATGTATACTGAATTGCCGTGATATCATGACCATAAGGATGTAATATCAGATCAAGGTTTCCTTCTTTTCCAAACAAGGCAATCTGGTTACGGACCAAAGAAAAATCCATCGGATCCACATAACCGGACATTAAGTCATATGTTCCATCCTCTCCGCTTATCTCCATCATAGGAAAAGTCGCATTGGCCATCTCAGAAAAGTCCTGCCCTTTTTCACGGGAAACACGATAATTAAAAAAGATCACCGCACAGGCAAAGATCACGACCCCAACTGCGATATGAATGATGATACTTTTTGCTAATTCCTTCATCCTTGTTCCTCCTTGTGACTTGTCTCACTTTCTTCTTTGATCCATTGGTTTTCCTCAATCAATCGAAGTAAGGTTGGCTGGAAATGATAAATCTGGCAGAAATCTTTCACTGCCTGTAGTTTTTCCATGGACCCACTTCCACGGCGCACCGCACGAACCAAAAGGTTTTTTGGAGTATGCTCCATATCGATAAATTCCAAAATCTGTGCATCATATCCCACAGCATCCAATAATTTAGCACGAATTCCGTCCGTAGCCAAAGCACTGAAACGTTCTTTCAGGATTCCAAAATCAGCAATCGGAGCCATGTTATCATTGGAGAGCTGTCCATTTAACTCATGCTGACAGCAAGGGACACTCAAAATAATCTTAGCTCCCCAGCGAATTGCTTTTTCCATGGCATAGTCTGTGGCAGTATCACAGGCATGTAGTGTCACCACCATATCCACCTGATCTACTCCCTCAAATTCTTCAATGGAACCTTCCTGGAAGCTCAATTTATCATATCCGTAAGATTCCGCCAGTTTACTGCATTTGCGGATAACATCCTTTTTCAGATCCAGACCAATAATACGGATCGGATAATCTTTTAAAACTTTCAAATAATAATACATGGCAAAGGTAAGGTAAGACTTACCACAGCCAAAATCCAGAATCGTCACTTCCCGATCTTTTGGAAGATAAGGGAGAACATCTTCGATAAACTCAAGAAAACGGTTAATCTGGCGGAATTTATCATATCGAGTACGGACAATCTTGCCCTCCGCTGTCATAACACCAAGTTCCTTGAGAAATGGCACCACTGTCCCTTCCTTCAGGATATAACGTTTTTCACGGTTGTGAGATAAACGAAGAGGATCTGGCGCTGCAATAGAAAGGGCGCCTTTTTTCTTAATGGTTGCCACTCCCTTTTTGTTCAAAAGTGCGTTCAGCTCAAAAGATCCACTTCGAAGCTGTACTTGTTTATAGGCTGGGAGAACAGAAGTCAGCCAGGACTCCATCTCCTCTTTTTTCTTATTCTCATGAAATACCTGTGTTTTGGTATAGCCGGCAATCTGAAAATACAGTTCCCCTTTTAAAAGAACCGGACGAATATTATACTTTTTGATTTCCTCCGCTTTTCTTGGATTGCTGATGGTAATCCCGGAGAGATTCTCTCCCAGGTACTGTTTGATTTCTTCAACTAATCTATTCATTTTCTACTCTTTTTCTATCTTATTTATATAAAATGATGTTAAGGTCAAAAGATGATACGACGGATCTCGCTGCAAGGCAGTTTCATCATAAAAATGGTATCACATCGACCAAAGTTTCACCCACCGTCTGACACATATCCTTCACCTCTTGTTTCAGTGGGATAATATCCGGTATGCCGATAACCGGTATTGCTCCAGCATGAGCAGCACGGATACCTGCGTCGGAATCTTCCAAAACAAGAGCTTCCGCCGGATCCGTATTCATTCTTTTGCAGGCTTCTAAAAAGAGATCTGGAAATGGTTTTCCTCTTTCCACCTCACTGGAAGAAATCATGGCATCAAAGCGATGCGCGATTCCATGTTGAGTGATATTTCTCAATATAGAATCTACAGGAGAACCACTGGCAATGATCTTTTTAATTCCTTTTTCATCAATGGCATCAAGAAGTTCCATAAGTCCTGGCTTCATAGGAACGCCATCTTCCTCAAAAATCTTTTGCATTTTTTGTCCCACATAGCGATAGAAACGTTTCGCCTCCATCTCTTCACCATATAATTCATGATAACGTGCACAGGCGGTTCTCATATCGATGCCGACAAGGCTTGTAAAAATCTCATAACTACTTTCCAGGCCCCACTCCTTTGCACTCTGATCAAAGGCACGATACATGACTGATTCGGTATCAAACATGAGACCATCCATATCAAAGATTACTAGTTTTACCATAATTTCCTCATTTATTTCTTCGTATCTGTTTTCTCGCCACTTTCCACTGTACTTTTCTCTGTCTTCTCAGTGGTCATTTCTTCGGATTCTTTGGTCTCTTCCCCACGATTGGCGGTGGAAGAAGCTGCCAGATGCTCATCGTATGTTTCAAAGAAAAGATTACTTCCATCATTTTTTACAGTGTCCGTCTGGAAGAATAAGTAGTTGTGTTCTGCTGGATTTAATACACTGTCAATGGCTTCCTGGCTTGGGTTACAGATTGGTCCTGCAGGAAGTCCCTTCACCTGATAGGTATTATAAGGAGAGTCGTACTCTAAATCGGAATACATCACTCGAGCCACACCATATTTTCCTTCTGTCATAGCATAAACTACCGTAGAATCAAACTGCAGCTTCATATTTTTTTCCAAACGATTGTTGATGACACCGGCAATCGTTGGATATTCGGAGATTAAATCGGTCTCCATCTGTACTAAAGAAGCACGAGTTAAAACTTCTGTGATGCTATATCCCATCTCCTTTGCCTTTTTCCGGCGGCTCTCATCAAAACGTTTTTCAAATTCGTCAAGCATCATATCGATGAATTCTTCTGCTGTGGTATCCTTATCCAAATGATAAGTATCAGGAAATAGATAGCCCTGCAACTGATAATATACCTGTTTTTCATCTGGTAGCTGATCTTTTTCTGCAAAATCTTTTGCCTTTTCCTTAAGAGCATCCAGAAATTCCTGTCCGTTCATAACCCCATTTTCTTCTAAACGACTGGCTATCATCTCTGCAGTATAACCTTCAGGAATAGTCACAACGATAACATCTTCATCCTGTCCGCCTGTGGCCAGAGTTTCAAGAATCTCGTAAAGACTCATACCATCATTCAGCTTGAAGGTTCCATAACGTAATTTATTACGGAAAGGAGATCTGGCCAATTTCACATACATAGGAAGCTGCAAATTGATCAATCCTTTTTCCTTCAGGGTTGCGATCACTTTCTTGGTGGAGCTTCCCTCTTCAATCACTACTTCTATCTCCTTGCCTTTCTTTGAAGGTCTTGAATATTCTGTATAAAAAACAAATCCGCCAGCAAAAATGGCTAAAATAAGAACCAAAAGAATCCCTTTTACAATCGGATGGCTCTTTTTCTTCTGTTTCATCGCTTCCTCCTTTACATTTTCCTCAATTAGTCGCTATACTATTCTTATATATCATAAGAAACAGGTGGATAATCATGTACTCACTTCTATTACTTGATGTCAAAAAAACTTTTCTGACATCATATCATTATACCATATTAGAAAACAATGCAAAAGATAAGATTCTCTTACAAACTCTTTGCGAACCTTTCGATGATGAGATTCTTCAGACAGAAAATCTTTTAGTTTTGGCTGACACCGATGATGCAATTGCCACATGGACGGCAAAAAAGATCCCTGTCATTGCCTGGTCTCACGAAAAAAACAAGAGCGAGAGTCTCATGGGGAGTCCTTATATGATCTTATCTCTGGATGCCTTAACTCTTGATTATCTGGAAGAAATCTATTGTAGAGATCATGGGCTTCCCCTGACCATTGTTAAGACAAAACGTTCTGTCTTACGAGAGCTGACCGCCGATGATTATACCTTTCTTTTAGCTCTGGATGATTCTCAGCCGGAAGACTCTGCCGGCCGTTTCTTCCCATATCATCTTTCTAAGGCTGAAAAAGCAGACTACCTTCGTCAATATATCAAAAGTCAATATCCCTTTTACGGATTTGGCATCTATGGGGCTTTTCACCGAGAAAGCCAGGAATTTCTGGGAATCGCTGGTTTTGCTACAACAGAATCCTCAGAGCTTGAAGTCGGTTATGCCGTTAAAAAAAGCGCACGCCAAAAAGGGTACGCTTTTGAATGGGTCAGTGCATTAATCGATTACGCACGGGAAACCCTCTGTATTCAAGATATTGTGGCACGCATCAGCGAAGATAACTTAGCCTCCCTGCGTCTTGCCAGAAAATGCAGCATTCGAATTCTTACAATTTCTCAATCTCCGCATTCTCACCCGCTGCAATAACTAAATCTTCTGCCTGCAGTGGACGATCTGGATCTGGATAACAGTCCGGATTCTCCGATCCGGCATGGTGAATTGCAATGATATTTAAACGATATTGTCTACGTACATCAAGCTCACGTAATGTTTTGCCAATCCATTCTTTTTTCATTGGGAATTCCACAATACTTAATTTATCGGAAAGACTGAAGAAATCCATAAAATTGCCTGCAATATTCTTTGCAAGACGGAATCCAGATTCTTTTTCTGGCATAATTATCATATTTGCGCCAACTTTTTCCAAAATTCTTTTCTCAAGATCTGTTTTTGCTTTCACAATAATTTTTGGCACTCCCATCTCTTTACAGAGAATGGTTGCCATAACCGATGCTTCCAATGATTCCCCGATGGCGATAATGACACCATCCATACGGTCCAGCCCCACATTTTTCAGGGCAAGCTCATTGGTAACATCCATCTGGATTGCATATGTTACTTCTGGTGCAATGGAATTCACCAAGTCTTTATTGTGGTCAATGACCATAACTTCCATGCCTTCCTGGCTTAAGTTTCTGGCAACACTCATGCCAAAAACACCAAGACCAATGACTGCATAACTCTTAACTTTCGCCATAGTTTCCTCCTGATTCTCAATCCATATATCTAAGAGCCATTATCCAATTAAAATATTTTCATCAGCGTAATGGCTAATATCTCTCGGTTTATCCTTCATAAGGAATGCAGTCGCCAAAGTGACCGGGCCGATACGTCCTGCATACATCATACAGATAATGATCAGCTTCCCAGCAACATGCAAAGTTCCTGTCAGGTCTTTGCTAAGACCAACCGTACCAATGGCAGAGACCGTCTCATAGCAAATACGCATGAAAGACTGATGTTCCACTCCACAAAGAAGGATGGTAAAAAACACCCAAATACCAAAACTGTAACCCACAATGGTCAGTCCTTTTCTCACATAATCGGAAGGAATGGTGCGGTGAAAAGCAACCATATCTTCATTGCCCCTAGCCTCTGCAATGATGGCATAAAGCAAGACAGCAATGGTCACTGTTTTTACCCCGCCGGCCGTTCCAGATGGAGATCCTCCAATAAACATGAGAAGCATACAAACCATGGAGGAAGCATCTCCCAATTTGCTCTGGGAAATGGTAAAAAATCCTGCCGTTCTTGTGGTCACCGATTGGAATAAGGAAGCCATCAAACTTTGTGGCAATGACAGATTGCCCAAAGTTTCCGGATTATTATATTCACAGATAAAAACAGAAATCATTCCCAGCAAAAGAAGGAAAAATGTCATGGAAAATACAATTTTCGCATGGAGAGATAATCGTTTTGGAAGGTTACGAAAATGATCTTTTTTACGGATACATTTTTTGATGAAATCGACAATTTCCCACCAAACTACAAAACCAAGACCACCAAGAACAATCAAGGCGATGGTCACGATATTCATCCAATAATTGCCCACATAATTGGCAAGACTGTTATCTCCCATCAGATCCATCCCTGCATTACAAAAAGCAGAAACAGAAAGAAAAAGTGCTTTCCAGATTCCAGAAGGACCAAATTCAGGTACCAAAACTGGAAGATAACAAAGGAAACCGACAAATTCCACAATCAGGATTCCTCGAACAATACGTTTTAAAAGAGTCACCACACCCTGCATCGAATCCAGTCCATAGGATTGCTGGATGAGGATACGGTTCTTCATCCCGATTCTTTTACGAAGAATCATCATGATCATAAGCATGACCGCAACAATTCCCATTCCACCAAGCTGAATGAGGATCAGAATGACAAACTGTCCGAAAACACTCCAATGAAAAGCAGTGCTCACTGTGACAAGTCCGGTTACACAAACGGAGGTGGTCGCTGTGAACAAAGCATCCACAAATGGGGTAAAACTTCCGTCCGCCGAACAGATTGGAAGGCAGAGAATCACTGCTCCTGCCAAGATGGCAAGAGCAAAGCCTCCCAAGATAAACTGGGCAGGAGACAATTTCTTTTTATTGATAAAATCTAATATTTTCTGATAAAAAGCCATGATTATTGGCTCTTCAGGGGTAATGGTGGGTTAAAAACCGCCACAACCCCAGTGTTTAT
>JAUNNI010000010.1 GCA_030531555.1 Eubacteriales bacterium
TCTCTTTTACAGTATATATGCTGGCCTGTCACACAAAAAAGCTACCGCATTAAATTCACTTCCTCCTTCCGTCCCCCAAAACCTATCGTCTTTACCGCCGCCACGGCCTCGGGCGCGGCGTACACGTCTTTTAAGCTAATTGCTTTTTGGCGGTAGTCAAATTTTTAAAATGGCCAGCATTCAACAACCTAAAAAAAGAGGAAGCCTCACTTATATGGAGCGGATTGGGAGCGGTAAGCGTATCCGCGTAATATAAGTGAGGCTTTCTCTTTTACAGTATATATGCTGGCCTGTCACACAAAAAAGCTACCGCATTAAATGCGATAGCTTATATGTCGTGTAGGGGTGGCGGCTATTCTACCACGCGCAATCTACATTTTCCACAAAGAATTCCTGAAGAAGAATCATATCATCAGACATTACCTGACCATCCTCTACAAGAACGTTACCTTTGTTATCTTTTAATTCTCCAGCGTAAACATTAAGTTCGCCGCTTTCAATCTTAGCTTTTGCTTCTGCAACTTTTGCCTGAACATCTTCTGGAACGAAAGAAGCAAAGTCTGTAAGTTTGGAACACTCTCCACCCCAGTAATAGAAGTCATCTGCTGTAGCAGATCCATCATTTACGGAGATCATAATCTGTTTGAAGATTGGAGCGAAATTCCATGTGAAGGAAACAAGAACTGCTTCTGGAGCGATGTAGGACATATCATTGTGGTAACCAACAACGAATGCACCATTTTTCTTACATGTTTCAGGGATTGCTGGGGAGGAAGCTTCCATACCCATATATTTAATACCTGCATCAATTAAGGACTGTGCACATTGTGTTTCTTTATCGATATCATACCAGCTGTCTGCACATGCCACTTTTACGGTTGCATCTTCTTTGGCGTATTTTGCACCAAGCGCGTAAGCATTGATTGCTGTTCTTACAGAGAATTCATTGTAAGAAGCAGAGAAACCAAGCTGTGGAGTTTCGGAAAGAAGACCACTTGCATAACCTGCAAGGAACATACCTTCGTAACTTCTCATTTCGTATCCGATGAGGCCGTCAACTTTTGTACCCCACTGAGCAAATTTCACATCAGGATTTTCTGCTGCAACTTCTGGAAGATAAGAAGCATATCCTGTGGATGCACCAATGATTAATGTACAGCCTTTGTCGATGAGCTGTTCTGCTGCAGATGTTACCGCTGCCTGATCTGTGTCATCAATGCTTTCAAGAACGATGAGATTTTCTTCAGGAATACCTAATTCATTCATAGCATTTACGATACCTTCGTGTGTTGCCTGGCACCAGCCACCATCGTTGATTACATAGGATTCGATCTCACCAATCTTCATACCGGAAAAATCTGCACCTTCTGCTGGATCGCTGCCAAGTAAATCCTGGGAGATTAAGTTATATGCTCCCTCTGTTTTTTCTGCTGCTTCTGTGGAATCAGATTCTCCTTCGCTTGCGCAGCCTGCAAGAGATGCTACAACAAGGCACCCTGCAAGGAGAAGACTTAAAAGTTTCTTTTTCATTTTCATCCTCCTATTAAATTAAATGAACACGTTAATTCTATTTTATCATATCGATTTTTTTCATTCATTGCAATTGGATTCATTCATCTTTTTCCCAAATATTCCGATAGTTTTTTGTCTTTTTCGAAATATTCTCTTCAAAATAATTCCATTCACAACTGCTTATCGTTCCTCACGGTCATAAGGGATGCATAAAGCTTCCGGTGCGGAAGAACGTTTCTTTCGGAAATTACCCGTTGTGAAAATCAAAGCAATGATAGTTGCCACATATGGTAAGGCCGAGAAGAACTGGGAAGGAATGGTGCTTACATACATCTGGATATCGATTCCAATGATACTGATAGCACCAAAAAGCAGGGCACCAAATACGGCAATCAATGGATTCCAGGATGAAAAAACGACCAATGCAACTGCAATCCATCCTTTTCCGCTTGTCATGCCATCACTCCAGAAGTTGGTGTAGGATAAAGTAACACAGGCACCACTGACCGCTGTCATGGCACATCCAAAAATAATATAGGCATAACGAAGAGCAAAGACATTATAACCAGCACTGTCCAATGCCGCCGGATTCTCGCCAAGAGCACGAAGAATCATTCCATAACGTGTTTTATAGATATAGATCATGGACAATGGAATAATCAGATACATGGCATAGACCAGAATATCCTGATGGAAAACACTAGGTCCAATGATTGGAATCTTTGACAGGATTGGGATATCAAATGGCTCGAATTTCAGATTGGCATTGACACCACTGACACTTTTTCCAATAAAACCACTAAGACCAGTACCAAAAGTAAGCATGGCCATACCGGCTACCGTCTGATCAGACTGTAAAGTTACGGTAAGGAAAGCAAAAATCAAACCTAATATACATCCGACCAAAATAACAACAAGCATGGCAAGGATCAGATTTTGCTTGTAAACAGCCACAAGATAACCGGACACTGCACCCATGAGCATGATACCTTCCAACCCCAGGTTCATGATGCCGGCTCTCTGAGAGAAAATCTCACCGATGGTAGCATAGAGAACAGAAACAGCATAGATAATGGCCACGGAGATGACGGAAATCAATAATGTTGTTGACATATTCTACTCACCACCTTTCTTTTGGGATCCATTTTCCCCAAAACGAGCGATTCGATAACGATTGAAGAAATCACCCGCAATGACAAATAACATAATACTTCCCTGAATCATCGTTGCTATCTGGGAAGGAACACCGGAAACCTGAACCGCTACGGCACTGATCTGTAAAGCACCAAAAAGGATACCAACAATAACGACAACCAATGGATTCAGACCGGCAAGATATGCAATAACAATTCCTGTGTAGCCTGCTCCATTTGGAAGGTCCGCCTGCACGCGGTGGATGATACCTGCCACCTGAGCAAAACCGGCAAGCCCGGCAATCGCACCGGAGATTGCAAGAACAAGAATGATATTTTTTCTAACATTGATTCCGGCATAAGTCGCAGCACCTGGACTTCTGCGGATTACTTCCATCTCATAACCTTTTGTTGTCTTCTTATGGAAGAAGTAGAGAATCACCGCAATCACAATAGCGATGATAAGAATGGAATTTACACCAATTCCCGGAATATCCGGCAGCCAGTATTTTTCTTTAATTTTCGCAGTCTGCGCTACCATCTGGCCTTTTTCTTTCCACGGTCCATACATGAGATAATTGAGCACATATAAAGCCACATAATTTAGCATCATAGTGAGGATGGTTTCGTTTACATCCCAAAAAGCCTTTGGAATGGCTGCAATCAAGGCAATAAAAGCACCACCAATCATGGCAAGTACAAACATGCAAAGAATTTTAAGTGGAGCTGGCAATACAGGACCAAACAAGCCAAACCATACCGCAAAGATTGCTCCGAATGCATACTGTCCATCTGCACCGATATTATTTAAATTCATTCGATAGCCAAAAGCCACCGCCAGACCGGTAAAGATTAAAGGAAGACCAGAAACAATACTTTTCTGAATTCCTCTGACGGAAATGATAGAAGCCAGCATCTCCCCATACACAGTAAATGGATTGAATCCAAGGCCAATTAAGAATAAGCCACAAAATGCCAAAGCAACAAAAATGAATACAATAGGAATCAGGATTCTTCTTGCGGTGGATACATCGGTTCTTTTTTGAATACGCCAATTACGCATTTTCTCCACCTCCTATCTCTCCGGACATCATCTGACCAAGCTCGTTGTAATCGGTTTCTGTTGTCTTTCGGATTCCCATCAGCTGCCCATCACATAAGACACCAACACGGTCTGCCATCTTAAAGATATCATCCAATTCCTCCACAATCAGAAGGATGGCGCAGCCTTGTTCCTTCTGTTCATAAAGGATATCTCGGATGGTTTCCGCTGCCCCGATATCAAGTCCTCGAACCGGATATGCAGCGATAATCAGCGATGGAGAACCATCCACCTCACGAGCGATCAGCAGCTTCTGCTGATTCCCACCGGACATCAATCCAACCGGAAGATCATAACCTCCATGTTTGATTTCATGTTGTTCTACGAACTCTTTGGCTTTTTCTTCCATGACATTTTCCTGAATGATAAAACCACGGCTGTATTTATTCGTCTTATATTCTTTTAAGATAACATTTTGTTTCATATCCATGGATGGAACCAACCCCATACCCAGACGATCTTCTGGAATGAAAGAAATTCCTTCACGGATACGTTTTTCGATGGAGTTCTTTACGATATTTTCCTCTTTATAATAAAGCTCTCCCCCTGTTGTCGAACGAATACCGGCAATGACCTCTGCCAATTCTCTCTGTCCATTTCCCGCAACACCGGCAATTCCAAAAATCTCTCCGGCATGAATATCAAAAGAAATATTTTTTAGTGCCGGAAGCCCTTTATCATTGTTGGCATTGATCCTTCTTAAGGATAACACTACTTTTTCACTGTAGTCTTTTTTATGTTCTCCTTTGTTTTTGAAAACACGGTTGCCAACTACCGCTTTTGTCAGACGTTCTACTGTAGCATCTTTTGCTTCCATGGTATCTTCCACACATCCATTTTTTAAAACGGTGATTCGGTTGGCATTCTTCATAACTTCTTGCATTTTATGGGAAATCACTATGACTGCCTTACCCTGATCTGCCATTTTACGAAGAGTGATAAACATCTGATCTGCTTCCTGTGGAGTAAGTACTGCAGAAGGTTCATCCAAAATCAGGATTTCTGCTCCACGATATAAAAGTTTGATAATTTCCACTCTTTGCTGCTCCCCAACGGAAAGCTGCCATACTTTTGCGGAAGCATCCACATCCAGACTAAACTTCTTAGAGCACTCTGCAATCTCTTTTTCCATTTCCTTCTGTTTTAAGAAAAAACTTCTTTTTTCTGAATAAAGGGACACATTTTCTGCGACCGTCAAGGTTGGAATCAGACGAAAATGCTGATGCACCATACCAATCCCCATGTTTACTGCCTGTTTTGGAGAACGAATGGTTACCTTTTTTCCTTTATAATAGATCTCACCGCCGTCAGGTTTATAGATGCCGGTCAGTACATTCATCAGAGTACTTTTTCCCGCACCATTTTCCCCAAGAAGTGCATGAATTTCCCCACCATAAAGGGACAAATTCACATCCTTATTGGCAACGACGGAACCAAATGTTTTTGTAATATTCCGCATCTGCAGAATCGGTTCTGCCATACTTTTTTCCTCTCTTATTCTTATTTATTCTATAGAAATGAGATAACTTACATTTTTACAGGAAATGGATTCCCATCTCAGCAAGCTCTGCTTTTACTTCTTCATACATCTGATTCCACTCTGGCAATGGCTGAATGGTTTCCATATCATAAGCTTCGTCGAAACGAACTCCCCAGTTACTTCCCGGAGCTTTAAAAATATGTTCGTACTTATCTAATAATTTCAATACGATTTCATTGGCTTCTTTACGGGTCATATGCTGCGCAGCAACGGCTTTTCCAATTTCACCCATAAATCTTACTTCCAGACCTGTTCCATTTGGAACACTTCCTGCTGTTGCTCCAACTCCTTCCAGATGACCCCCACTCACAGTTACAACGATAGCGTTGGCTGCCACTTCATATAATAATTCTTTGGTCATGGCACCGCTTGCAGGCCATAAATCACAGACGATTAAAGCAGGAGCTTTTGTTGCAAATGTCTGACAAAGCACAGATTGTAACCATAAACAGCTTCTTGAAGTCGTTGCAATATCTGTGATATGGATTGGATGACACAGATGGTAATCCGCCATGCCGATGAGATTGGCTGCCATGATGGAAGCGATCATTACAAGACATGCTCCAGGAGCATCTCCGGCCATACCACCGATCATAGCGCAGGCAAGGGAAGCATTTCTCATACCATAACCCAATTTATTGGCTGCACGAAGCAGATTTCCATTGTCGACGATCAATTCGTTGAAGAAAGATACCAGATGAGAATCACATGGACGAAGGCGCCCTTCACTGATAGCTGCAAGATCACCGATTTCAGTAACTGCGCTCTCTGCCGCAAGAAGACCCATGCCAGGACGACCGACTTCATCTAAAACTTTTCTCAGATAATCCAGTTCCCGACGAACTGCTAAAATCTCGGTAACTTCTCCATTTTTTACTTTATGACCATCTACGTCGATGAGGGATCCACAGGTAAGAAGATCAATGATTGGCTCCTGAGCCACACTCTTTACCACTTCATAATAAAGATTTTCCGGGGTTGGACAACCTGGATTTCCTGCCCAGATTGCCGGTGCTTTTTCATCTTCAATCCCTCTTGGAACTAAAATATAGGCATCTTTTCCTTCACCCATAACAAGTTCTGTAGACATATCATGAAGGCCCTGTTCGATTTCCTCTTCTGTGAAATGAATGACCTTTTTTGTGGACATATTATACATTCCAACTGTGGTAATCAGTTCTTTGGCTGCCTCAAACATTCTGCCAAACATTTCTGGATCTTCTGGAATCAAATTTTCTTTTTCCCAATGGAGATCGTATTTTTCAACCAGATTTTTTACCGGAATGGTAATATAATCAAGATCCCAATCTCCCTTTTCAATCTTTTTTCCACGTTTGCTTCGTTTGCATAAATCAAAAAATTGTTTTGAATCCATCATTTATCTCATTCTCCTTATTTGATTCCTTCTTACTATTCTTTTATTTATCGATATAAAAAGTGTTTCTGGCAGAAAACAGCTCTTTGATCTCTCTTTCATGGATTTGCTGTCCAATGACAACCAAAACCCCGTCCTTCATATTTGACGCTTCGATAAAATGCGTGTTCATGGTGCAGTTTACTTCATACCAGTTTCCTGCATCATCACACAAAAATCCTTTAATTCTGTAGATTCTTCCACAGGAAGGAGAATCAAAAAGTGCGTCAATGCGGTTTCTTAAATCCCTCTCCCCATAACAATGACCTATGATTGGTACAGACTGGAAAGTATCGCTATGGCTAAAAGTCTCCCTGTCATGAACGAATCTGGAATATCCGGCATCCATCAGTTCTTCAAAATCATCCTCATCCAGTTCCTCCCAAGGTTTGATACAGACATCGGCAAGAATTCCACCAGGACAGCCTTTTTCTATCATCAGTTGATCAAGTTGTGCCAAAGATTCTTTGATTTCATCCTCATTCATCCACTGGGTCTTGCTAAGAAGAACCATACCGGAAGCTAAAAGCTGAGCAAAAAGCAAATATTTTGCTTCTTCTGTCAGATAGTCGATGGACATGGGATCAGCAATCGTCAGAATACTTCCGATTTCACAAACCTCAGCTACCTGAGGAAGGGATAATACTTCAAAAAATTCGTCCACATCATAGATCCCAGATGGTTCTACAATGATGCGATCGCAACCAGAGCGAGCACTATCCACCAGCATTTTTATGAAGGCGTCTTTACCCACGCAGCACATGCAAAGCCCGGCCAGATCTTCGATCTCACAGTCATCATCACGTAAAAGCTGGGTATCTACACTGACATCCCCAAACTCATTTTCAATCATACGAACAGAAAGCCCCTGGTCCTTGATATATCGAAGATATTTATGAATAAATGTTGTTTTTCCGGCACCCAAAAAACCCGTAATCAAATCTACGGTTACCATATCATTCCTCCTAATCCATACTTTTCCTTTTTATTTTACTATAAAAATCTTACCGATGCATCCCTTCCAAAAATATTTTATTGATATTTTAATGAAAGATTACATATAAAAAAGGCATACATAATCACTCATGCATGCCTTGATTTCTAATTGTTTGCCCCTAATAATTACGATTTACCCCAGTCTATAATTATTCAATAAATCCGATATCTTTTAATTCGTCAACGATTGCCATTAAAGCTTCGTCTTCATCTTTACCTTCTGCGCCAAACATAAATGTGCTTCCTGCAGGTACTTCCATTTCTACTAATTTTACTACAGAATCCATGCTCTGTTCGCGGCCATCATGTAATACATAACCTTCACAGTCATATTCTCTTAATTTATTTACTGCGATTGCGATTGGACGAGCGTGAAATCCCATTGGATCGATTAATTTTACGGTAACTTTTTTCATAAGTTATATCCTCCTATGTTAATATAAAATTTCAGTATGTATTATACTTTTTTGATTATAATCCTATTTTTTTATTTCCACAAGAATTATATACAAATTTTTCTAATTTCAGCAGAAACACTAATTATTTTAAATAAATGGGCCTCTTTTCGAAAAAAACAACGTCTATACATCCCACCATTTATTTGATATAATATGGTGATATATTATTTTGATTATTAAGTAAAGAAGGTTATTGTTATGATTAATTTTAATATTCCACCATATACCGGAAAAGAACCAGAATACATGGCAAAAGCAATACAGAACCATAAGATTAGCGGTGACGGTGAGTTCACAAAGCTTTGTAACAAATGGATCGTGGATCACACTGGTGTCAGCAGTGCTCTCCTTACCACATCCTGCACTCACGCAACAGAAATGGCTGCCCTTTTATGTGACATTCAGCCTGGCGATGAAGTGATCATGCCATCTTACACTTTCGTTTCCACTGCAGATGCTTTCGTTTTACGTGGAGCAACCGCTGTTTTTGTTGATATCCGTCCTGACACTATGAATATGGATGAAAAACTCATTGAAGCAGCAATCACAGATAAAACAAAAGCGATTGTCCCTGTTCACTATGCTGGCGTTGCCTGCGAAATGGATACCATCATGGACATTGCAAAGCGTCATAATCTCTATGTGGTAGAAGATGCCGCTCAGGGTGTCATGTCCTCTTACAAAGGCAAAGCACTTGGTTCCATCGGTGATTATGGTTGTTTCAGCTTCCATGAAACAAAAAACTATAGCATGGGCGAAGGTGGCTGTCTCCTAATCCGTGATGAAAAGAATACCGAATTGGCAGAGATCATCCGTGAAAAAGGTACAAACCGTAGCAAGTTCTTCCGCGGCCAGATTGATAAATACACATGGGTTGAAGCAGGTTCTTCCTATCTTCCAAGTGATATGAATGCTGCTTATCTTTGGGCTCAGTTAGAAAAAGCACAGGAGATTTACGACAACCGCATGGCAACATGGAATCTGTATTATGAACAGCTTCTTCCACTGCAGGAAGCTGGCAAGATTGAGCTTCCAGTGATCCCAGAAGGATGTGTGCACAATGCTCATATGTTCTATATCAAAGCCAAAGATTTGGAAGAACGTAGCGCATTGATCCGTTTCTTAAAAGAAAATGATATTTCTTCCGTATTCCATTACATCCCACTCCATTCTGCACCAGCCGGACAGAAATTCGGTCGTTTCCATGGAGAAGATGTTTATACTACAAAAGAGAGCGAGCGTCTGACACGTCTTCCTCTTTACTATGGTCTTGAAAAAGAAAAAGTGCTTACTGTTTGTGAAAAAATCAAAGAATTTTATAAATAGGTAGCATTTTGGTCATATTTATAATAGAATAGACTTAACGATCGGGCTGTTGCACTTCTTGTAGCAGCCCATATTAACGCAAACATTTCACAAAAAGAATATGAAAAACAGGAGGATTTTGTTTTGTTACATTCTATTGTTATCCCTTGTTACAAGTCTTCCAGAACCATTCGCAAGGTGGTAGAGCTTACCAGCCAGGAACTCGATAAACTTGGAAGACACGAGTATGAGTTCATTTTGGTGGACGATTATTCCCCAGACCAGGGTGCAACACTTGCTGCCATCAAAGAACTGGCAGACGACTATCCATTTGTAAAAGCAATCTCTTTGGCAAAAAATGGAGGCCAGCACAATGCTATCGTTGCAGGTCTTAATTATGCAGAAGGAGATTACTGTATCGGAATGGATGACGACATGCAGACCCATCCATCCCAGCTCGTATATCTTTTAGAAGAAATCGAAAAAGGTTACGACATCGTATATGGGTACTATCCTGAGAAAAAACATTCTACTTTCCGTAATTTCGGAAGTTTTGTTAACTATGCAACCGTACGTATCCTCATTGGTAAGCCAAAGGATATGAAGACATCCAGTTATTGGGTGATTCGTAAATTTGTTCGTGACTACGTGATTCAGTATCAGAGTCCATATACACATTTACAGGGACTTTTCCTCAGAACCACCCGCAATATCAGCTGCATCCCGATCAAGCATTTTGAGAGAGAGGTTGGACAGTCCGGATACACTTTGAAAAAGCTAATTCAGCTTTGGTCCAATATTATGGGATACTCCGTGGTCCCTCTCCGACTTGCCACTTACTGTGGATATCTTTTCTCCATCTTAAGTATCCTTGGTGTCATCGGAATTGTGATTCGCAAATTCACAGCCCCTGCCACTCAGCTTGGATGGCCTTCCACCATGTGTGCGATCTGTTTCTTTGCCGGCATCAATATGCTTTTCTTAGGATTGATTGGCGAGTATTTAGGACGTATGTTCCTGGGTATGAATAAGCTGCCACAGTATGTAGTCCGAGAAGTTTACCAGCAAAAGAATACAAAAAAAGCCCCTTCTTCTGAGGCTGAGCAGCTGGAAGCATCCGTATCAAACCCACTTCCAACACAGGAGATTCCAAAGGAAAAGGAGGACATACTATGAAAAAAATTATGATCCTTGGCGCTGGAACCTACCAGGTTCCACTTATTAAAACAGCAAAAAAACTTGGACTTTATACCATTGTTGTCAGTATTCCTGGAAACTATCCGGGATTTGAGATTGCAGATAAAGTATACTATGAAAATACGGTAGATGAGGACAAAGTCCTCGAGATTGCTCAGGCAGAACAGATCGACGGTATCGTTACTACAGGAACTGATGTATGTGTTCAGTCCATCGGTAAAGTTTGTGATGCCATGAATCTTTGCGGAATCAGCCGTGAAGCTGCCATCATTGCCAACAACAAGATGCTGATGAAAACCAAATATGAAGAATTTGGTGTTCGTACCGCCCGTTTCCGTCAGGTTTCCTTCGACGATAAGGATATTCCAAAAACAATCGAAGGCTTAGAATTCCCACTGATCTTCAAATCCGTGGATTCTTCCGGAAGCCGCGGTATCATCCGTGTTGATTCTTATGACCAGTTTGAATCTTCCATGGCTTATGTAAAAGAAAATACCAAAAAAGATTACTTCCTTATTGAGGAATTTGTCATTGGAGAAGAATTCGGAGCACAGGCTTTTGTATACAATGGAGAGTTATCCTTCATCCTCCCTCATGGTGACTATGTCTTCCATGGAGATACCGGAGTTCCAATTGGACACTTTGCTCCATACCAGCTTTCCGACGAAGTAATCGAAGATGCAAAAGCACAGCTTCGTGGCGCTGCAAAAGCCATGGGCCTTAACAACTGTGCCATCAATGCTGACTTTATCTTAAAAGACAACAAAACTTACGTATTAGAACTTGGCGGACGTTGCGGTGCAACTTGTCTTGCTGAATTAGTATCCATCTACTATGATTTCGATTATTATGAAAAGATCTTAAAAGTAGCTATGGGAGAAGATCCTGAATTCGACATTACAAGCCATGCAGTACCAAATGCAAGCCACCTGCTCATGAGTGATAAAGATGGCATCATCGAGTCCCAGACAGATGACAACACAGAGGACGAACGTATCTGTGAGATCCAATTCGACTACAATCCAGGCGAAGAGGTTCATAAATTCCGTGTTGGTCCACATCGTATCGGACACATCATCACAAAAGGAGAAAGCTTAGAAGAAGCACAAGATGTTCTCTTCAAGGCTATGGACAAAATTCATATTAATGTAAAATAAAAAAGAGCTGTTACAGCTCTTTTTTATTTTTTCTTTTTAAAGATACCCAATACAGAAAGCAACTGATCCTTTAAGACAAATAATGCTGCCAAGCATACCACAACAATTACTCCCCAACGGATAAACCAAGGAATTCCAAAAAGAAGCATCGTTGCACAGTTCATAACTGCGTAGAAAGCACCAATCATAACCGTTTTATGAAGTGGTACAATCACCATACCTGTAATCTTGTGCTCCAGGTAGCCCTGCATGAATAAAAGTACGATGAAACTGATGGCTGTCGTATAAGCCGCTGCCATGTAGTTGATCTTTAAGATGAAAATGTAGTTGAGAACCACATTTAACAGCATCGTTGTTACCGTACCAAAGGCAACCCAATTGGTCTTCTTATGATAATTCTGGATTGCAGAGTAGCTATAACTATAGAATCGGAAAAGAGTTCCGGTCAGCATTGGTGCTACTAAGTAAATAGATGCTGCATAATCTCTTTTATTTCCTAAAATACTAATTTCTTCTGGTGCAAGTGCGACTAAAACCCAGGAGATCATACCAAAGATATGCATCACTGTTGTCCATGGGCCTTCCACATCTTTTAGTTCTTTTCTCTCAATTTTTTCATAAAGCCATGGAATCCATGCGTTCCACACAGAATCTTCTAAGATAGCCAAAATAAAAGATACGGTCTGAGGAAGAGCAAAAATACCGGTCTGGGTTGCTCCAACCATTTTCTGAACCATAAATTTATCCGATAAATTCATGATCTGAACAGATTCTGCTTCCGGAATCAATGGCAAACTGAATTTCAGGCCATAAATCCAATAGCGCTTATCGTAAATCTTCTTACCTTGCGTCCAGATGATGGCTGCCATAATGAAGCCGCCAATAACCTGTGGTACATAGTAACCGATAATCTTAAGCTGTAATCGATCTGTCACACCAAAGAAACTACCGCGGTACATCATGTATAAACCAAGCAAAGTTCCTGGAATAATCGTAAGAAGTGTTGCTGCAGTAGCCAGCTTGTATTTTAAAACCTGTTTATCTCTTCTTTGCAGATAAAGCATACTGGTGTAACTGAATACATAGAGCGGACAGAAGTAGAACATGATGTCATCCCATTCCAGGAATGCCTGAATCTGTGGCTTAAAAATCAGCATCAAAGCGGTAAAAAAGGCAATGGACACATAAGATAAGGAATGCATACTGGAAGTATATTCATTATATTCGTTCTTAAAGTCCTGTTTCGCCACATCCACACTTCGCCACAAGCAAAGAGACATGATGGTATATGCCGTCATCAGCCAGGATTCATAATTTCGCATAAGACCATATTGGCCTGCAGTAAGCATATGGGTGTAAACCGGTGTTACGATCAAGGTTAACCCCTTGGCAAAAAGCTGAGCGATCACAAAAAACATACCTGAAGTGAGTGCTCTTCGGTTCAAATTTGCTTTGGAAGTAGCTTTCGCATTATTATTTACTTGTTCTATCATAGAATCAGGAATCTCAAAATTTTGAGATTCCTGTTTATTGTTTGTCGACATATTTGTCATTTTTCCTTCCTATTTCACTTCACATACGATCATACGTAATTTTCCATTCTTGTCTGGTGGAATGGAATCCATCCATTCGTATTCAATCTCAAATGGATGTTTGAATTTTGCATTGAGCTTTTCTGTCAGCATATCTTCCAGTTCTTTTTCTGTGAGCTTAGAAACTTCTTTGTTCTGAACACACTGAACATGAATCTTCTCATAAGATTTCTGGATAAAACGAATCTGGAAAACGTCTTCGCAATGTGCAATGATCGGTGCGATTTCAAAGAAGGTAGTAACTTCACCGGTTTCATAGCGGAAGAAATCGTTCATTCGTCCCTGTACGCTTGTGATGAAACGAACCCCATCTCTCATTTCGCAGGTACCGCGATCTCCGATTGCGTAATTGATCAGTGGCAGATCTGTCTTGTAAAGTGGGGTAACCACAATATTTCCTTCCTCTGCCGGCTGATTATTTTCATCATAAATATTTACCACAAAGGAATCATTATGTACCACGTATTCTTTACTGTTGAAAAGTCGAACCATGGCAGCACCGGTTTCCGCTGTACCATAGGAGTCAATGATTCCAGGTCCTAAAATCTCTGCAAATAATTTTCTGGCAGTATCATCAATTTTCTCTCCAGTTGGACAGTAGAATTTTGGCTTCCAAAGCTTCACATTGTTCTGCTTGCAGTAAAGACAGATTCTCATAAATTCACTCTTGTTCATATAGAGGAAATCTGGACGGTAAGAATTAATCTGTTTTACAATTTCTGGTTCTGGATCATACTGTGCCACAAATCCTCTTCGTAAGATGCCAAATCTCTGTAAGAAGGTATCTTTGCCACCGGAAATACTATGAGCACTTTTACGACTCATGGTTTTTCCGATAAATGGATTATAGCCGGCTGTCATCATAACACGGAACCAGTTGGCCATATTATAAGCCTTCTCTTTCGGTGAAACCAAAAGCATCAGAGGAACACCGGAAGAACCACTGGTCGTATCATGGAACCAATAGTCATATTTCGGTTTTTCCGCCTCTTCTTTCATCCATGCACGAAGCTCATCTTTTGTAAGAAGTGGAAGTTTGGAAAGATCATCCCCTGTCTTAATATCAGATGGCTTCACACCCGCTTCATCAAATCTTTTCTTATAAAATGGAATCTTATAAGCCTTTTTCACTAATTTTTGTACTCTTTTATCCTGAGTGCGCATTACCCCTGTAAAATCCTTTGGAATCTTAGTCTTCATCTTAAATAAATCAAGGAAGAGGATAACATTCACCATCTTTTTTTGTAATTGATCAAACATATGTACCCCTTTTCTGTGTTTCTAAAACACGTTGATTCGAATTGCATAGTTATAACAATTTTATATAATTCATTATCATTTGTCAACAATGCGGAAGCGTAAAAAAACTGATCTGTCAGATGTCTCCATAACAGATCAGCTTCCCTTACTGCAATCATTTAAAAATTACTCTACAATCTTAATTCCTGCAATTCTTGTTAATTCCAGAATAGATTTTTTAGAAACTTTTTTGCCCTTATATTCAACCAAATCATCACAAGATCCTGTGAAAATATCACTTGGATTATATTTTTTGATAATAATCTTATCACCTTCTGTAAAAATCTCAAGCGGTTCTCTTTCTCCAATATCAAAGCTCTTACGAAGTTCCATTGGAAGGGTAATTCTTCCTAAAGAATCGAGTTTACGTACAATACCTGTACTCTGCATCCTTGTTTCCTCCTAAATTAAAAATCAATTATAGTCCCACACTATTTCATTAGATAAATCTAGTATACCACAATGAATGAAACTGTCAATTAAAAGCACTTTTTAACATTTCTTACATTTTTTTGAATAATTATGAACAAATTATTACATTCTAAAGAGGTTTAACAATCCTTTTAAATTATAAGTGGATTATCAAACCTCTTTGATTACTTTTTAAATATTTATATATTTTGCAGCATTTTTTCTTTAATATAAGTTGCGATGCGTTCTGTAGAATGTCCATCAATGGCAGAAAGAAAATCTTTTTTAAATTGGATTTTTTTCAAATGAATAATTGGCTCTGGTATCTTTTTCGCTCCCTCTGCCAAAAGAAGCTCCTGCGTCTTTTCGCACATATTTTCAAAATCATATTCCACATAACCCGGTGCAAAATTATCATAATCGCAATAGAAATCACGACTCTCAATATATTCTTCCTTATCGAATGCGTAGAAAAGCATTGGTACATCAAGGATGGCCGCCTCAAATACAGAAGAGCTGTAATCTGTGATCAGAAGCTCTGTGATTAAAAGAAGATCATTGATATGATCCTTTCCGGTGAGATCCATCACACGATTTTCATATGTTGACATCACATTTACAGACTGATGAACAAATGGATGATGTTTCACAATTAAAAAAGTATCCTCTGGTAAATATTCCATAAATTGATTCACATCAAAAGCATCTGCCGGATAATATGCATCCTTATTGCCGTCTCCACGAAATGTAGGGGCAAATAAAACAACTTTTTTCCCTTCTAAAGATGGATATTTTTCATAAAGCTCTGCGATTTTTTTCTTTTTATAATCTTCATCATATAATACATCCGTTCTAGGAACACCAAGAGCCTGTACTTTAGCTTTGGAGATTCCAAACGCTTCCGCATATATTCCACGGATTGCCTCACTACTGACAGGAGCGAGATTATAATTTCTATGATTCATCGAGCTTTGAGGCGCGCCTCCCTGTTTACCCATACGGGTCAAACCAAATGTTTTGAAAGCGCCACAGGCATGCCAAAGCTGTACCACTTTTGTTTCTGGACGAAGAGATAAACTGTGAAGCTGTGGATAGAAATCCTCCAGAATTATCACATGAGCTTTCGCACAAAGCTTTGCACATTCACGAATCTCTTTCTTAGATAATAGATCAATGGTTTTGGTCACAATGAATTCAGAGATCCTTAATGAGGAATCCTTCTCCATAAGATCCTTGATTCTCTGAAGATTCCCGCCCTTTTCCGGCAATCTTTCAGAAAGGAAAAGAACCTGATTTGCCTCAACTTTTGTCTGTTTTACTGCCTGCTGATATTGCACTGCAAAATAATCGGTATGTCTTTGTCTCTTACTATAACTATACCCGCTAAAACGATAAACTTCTGCATTAGCACTTTTCATTGCTTTTGTCTTATTTTTCTCTTTTATCATATTTTTTGCAATGAGTACGGGAAGCCCAGCTGTCCCAAGCATAAATTTACCCACATTTCTCTTGACTTTCTGATCGGCACGATAAAAAAGTTCTTTTTTTATTGGGAATGGCTGGTCAGAAAGAACTACTTCCTCCATACCAAACCATATGGCAAATATCACATTTACCTGTCGCTTCGGTGATTTTAGGAAAATATAAGGAAGCTCGATTTCTGCGTCCGCCCAAGCCTCCATGCCAATATCTCCCGGAACAATACTCACTTCCATAGGAAAACGGCGTTCCACCTGTCTTTGCATAAAAATAGCCTGAACTCGAATCTTCACATTCTGGCGTTCAGAAGGCAAACTCACCCTCAGTCCAAGCTTCATGGTTGTATCATTTATATTTACGGTTGTTCTGTAATTAAACTTTTTCATTTTCATAGATTCTCCTATCTCTTTTCATTATAAAATATTTTTCATAAAACTCAAGTCATATGTTATAATCTATAAAAATGAAGTTTGGAAAGAGGTACTCTTATGGATAAAAAATTCAACTTCCAGGAACTCCATGCTATCGTTTCCACTCTGCGTGGAGAAAATGGCTGTCCTTGGGACCGTGCACAGACACATGAGACTTTAAAATCAAATACATTGGAAGAAGCTTACGAAGTAAATCAGGCAATCAATGATCTTTCCGAAACTGGCAATGTCGGTCCGCTGAAAGAAGAACTTGGGGACCTTCTTTTACAGATTATGCTTCATAGCCAGATTGCGGAAGAAAACGGAGAATTCACTTTAGAAGATGTCATTGACGGAATCTCCCGCAAGATGATTCATCGCCATCCTCATGTTTTCGGTGGAAAAAAATACGACAGTATTGAAGAACAAAAAAAGGATTGGGAAGTTTTAAAGGCAGAGGAAGAAGGCCATCAGCATGCTTCTCCAAAAGATGAACTTTCCGAGGTTCCAAAAGCATTCCCTGCCCTGCTCCGTGGCCAAAAAGTCATGAAAAAAGCCATGAAACATGAACTCATTTCCAACGATGACGAAACAATATTCAAGGATATGTTACAATCTCTCGTGAACCTTCAGATCAGTGCATCGAAACCAGAAGAGATCTCACATTTCCAGCAGCAGCTTGGTCAGACTCTCCTCTCCATTCTTAGACTGGCAGCCAAATACCGTATTGATGCAGGAATGTCTTTAAATGATGAAATCGAGAAATTCATCCGTGAAATATAAAAACCAATATTTTACCCTGTATTTTGTAAGAAAAATCGAATCATGATAAATTAGCACTAAAAATTTATGTATTCTGTACAGTTTTTTTCTGTTTTTCGTTTTATGCTTGTGCTATACTATTATACAAGGTTTACTGTGTACTTATTATGATGTCGTAATATTGCGCATTTTTACGATATCATATGCAAATATTATTTAGGAAAGGGGCGTATCAAGATGCATATTCAACGTCTTGTAGATCTGGAAGATTTCGAATTCGACACATTGCTCGTTACATATAACCATAAGAACCGTTTAAGCATTGAACTTGGAAAAGTTAGTGAAATTTTCGAAGCTCTTCAGGCCGACGGTCTGGTTGGCGGCAATAAAGTTTATGGACTCCGTGGAAAGGATTTCTCCTATCAGGGCCAGCCTTATTACAATCTGATTTTTATTGGTATTCCAGAGAAGGCAAGCCCAAGAAGATATCAGCTTCAGTTTGGTGCAGCCATGAAAGAAGCGAAGAAATTCAAAGGGAAAAATCTGTTAATGACTGCAATTGGTGATGATGTTTCCTACTGGCTTAGTTCAGCAATGAAAGGATTAATTCTCGGAGATTACACATTTAACAAATATAAATCTGGTGCTGCTGAAGCAACAGAACTCAATCTCGGTGTTCTTACTGGTATGGATGCTGCTTCCTTCAAGAAAGAAGAACAGTATACATTAATGATGGCAAACGCTGTTACAAGCGCACGTGATCTTTTCAACGAACCAGCAAATATCATGACTCCATCTGCTCTTGCAAATGCTGCAAAGGCTGTATGTGAGAAAAACAATATTAAATTCACCGCCCTCGGTAAAGCAGATTGCGAAGCACTCGGCATGAACTCCTTCCTCTCCGTTTCCAAAGGTTCCAAACAGGCTCCTCAGCTGATCGTTATGGAATACAACGGACGTGTAACAGATAATGACCGTATTGCTTTAATCGGTAAAGGTCTCTGCTTCGATTCTGGCGGCTACAACATCAAACCTGGCAATTCCATGCTTGGAATGCACGGTGACATGGGCGGCGCAGCAGCAGTTATCTCTGCTATGGGTGCGATTGCAGAAGCAAAACTCGGTATCAATGTAACTGCAGTTATTCCTGCTTGTGAGAATCTTATCTCTGGCAAAGCTGCAAAACCTGGCGATATCGTTAAATCTATGAATGGTAAATACATTGAAGTAATCAACACTGATGCAGAAGGACGTATGGCTCTCGCAGATGCAATCACATATGCTATCCGTGAATGTGGAGCTACCTGCTTAATCGATGTTGCAACACTTACTGGTGCTTGCCAGCATGCACTTGGCAGCCGTTATACTGGTATGTTCAGTAACAGCGAAGATCTCACAGCAAAAGTTGTTCAGGCTTCCGTAATCTCCGGTGAAAACGTATGGAGATTACCACTTGGCGAAGACGAATACCCAGACATTAACAAGTCTGATATGGCTGACATCGCTAATGTAGGCAATGAATGTGGTGCTACTGCAGCTGCAAGATTCTTATATGAATTTGTTGAAAACAAACCTTGGGTACATCTTGATATCGCAGGTACTGCAGAATCCAAAGCCGATTCTGAAATCTACGCAAAAGGTGGAACCGGTGTTGCTGCTATGTTATTATATGAAGCAGTAAAATTAATGGAAAAACCATATAAGAGTTACTAAAATATAATATCATTTTTATTCCAATAAAAAAGCCGTAATGTTCGAATGAACGTTACGGCTTTTATCATTTCTTATTTCTAATTTCTTATTTTTTTAATTTCTTAACAACTTTTTTCGCAAAATTACGAACTGTCCAGCGATTATCCGCCAGTTGTTTTTTATAATTTGCAACATCTTTTTTCAAAGATTCTACTTTTGACTTGCTATCATTGTAGCGCTTCATCATTCCTCGATTACTATGAAGCCATTCTTCCAATGTCCATTTCATTAAATCATACTGCCAGTCTTTGATTTCCTGATCAGTATAATCTAAGCGATATAACTCTTCTGCTGTTTTATCACTGGAAGAAGATTCTTTTACGAATGCATTTACTGAATCAATTAAAGCCTGACGAGTCTTCTTGTAATCTTCTTTATTCTTAGGTGGATTTACAAAATCGTATTCAAAATTATGTTCGAAGAAATCTTCGTTAGAAACATAATGTAACCATTCATGGTATGGCTCCCATCTGGTGATATTTCCAACTTCCTTTAAATCAACGATAGAGATAACAGGAACTTCCATTGCAAGACAAGGAAGGGAAACATGTAATCTTCTTGTAATAACACATCTGGCGTTCTGATAAAGTGTTAATAAATCTTCTGCTGCTTTCATACGTTCTTCAAATGTTGCATCAGAGCCACGATATTTGCAACGATGAGATACTTCTACAACTTTAAGGTTTGTTCCTTCTAAATATTCATATGCTTTCTTCTTTAATTTTTCATTCAAATCGGCAATTACAACATACTCACCAGCATCTTCTGTTTTTTTCTGTTTTGGAAGAGTCAAGGTAATACATCCACTAAAGTATGTATCAATATCATGTTCTTCAAAGAAAGTTAAAGAAGATTTATCACGCACTCCAACTGGGCCGTATTTTTTCAGATATTCTCCACCAATTCCTTCCAACCATTTATCTTTAATTGGTGTTCCTCTATTGTAAATCGTATAGTTATTCAAATGGATACTAAGCAATAAAGGATTGATACATTTTGCTGGTGGCCAATTCCATTTCTGCCAGAACCACCAACCACTCATAACAACGGAAACTGCTTCCTCATTTTCTGTGCGGAAAGTATCAATATGTTCTCTATCGATAATATAGTCCACGGATGGCAAAAGTTTTGCAGCTGCATATGTTTGAATATCATCACCCATATTTGCTGTTTCTTTATGCATAATTACTCCATATTTCATAAATTGTCCTCCTGACTTAAAATCAAAACAATCCATAAATTATTATTTTTTATTTACAGATTGGAATGTTTCCACATCGCCTTTTGCATTATAGATGATGCGATATAAATGATTATCTTTCACATTTTCACAATAAGAAAGTCGTGAAAATTGTTTATTTAAATAGTTATTTGAATGATAAATCCAGAGATAAGTATAACCGCCTTCCTTTAAAATATCATTCAAATGATTAATATCTGTATCTTCTAGTTTTGTGGCAATACGTATTTTACTGCCACCAGAATAAAAATACCAGGGATCTTCCAGGAAGTTACTAATTCTATCTTCCAAACAGAATAATGCCATATTTCCAGGATATTCATCTTTATTCTTCTGGTTAATAAAATACACACGATCTTTTTCGTCCATCATATCATTGAGTTCATCTACCATATTATGGACTTTTGTAATATCATCGTATTTTTTGATATTATCTGGTGACCAAGATGTATTATATGCAATATAATTTTTATTTAGTCCAAGCATAAAAAAGAGAATCAAAAAACAAACCACATTTCTATTCTTTTCAAATGTTTTTTCATCAACTCCTCTTCGAAGAAGCTGTGATAAAATCAATACAAAATTAAAAATCACAGGGAAAGATAGATATCGTCGAATCCCTTCTGATGTCAGTGCCTCTGCTCTTGGAAAAATAAACATATAAGCAAACAAAAGAACTAGCAGATATCCTACAGACCATAAAACTGTGTATACAATATAACTGCTTGTTTCATCTCTTTTTTTGCCAGAATCAGCTGTAAGCTTCCACAAAAATAATACAAGGAAAAAGGCAAATACAAATGTTATCTTTAACTCACTCTTCGTGCTCAAAGAATAACCAACAACAGTATGAATAAAGGATCCAATAATTGTATGAACCTCTTTATTATTAAAAAACATTTGTAATGATCCATATTGCTGATGAATCAGTTTCAAAGTAATCAAAGAAACTCCAAGAAGTCCCACAATGATGATTGGAATGAAAACTACTGCCACTTTAATTATGCCAGATTTTGTTTGATGCATCTTATGATCAACAAATATTGCTTTCCAGATAATCAGGAAAATCAAGTTTGCAACCATCAAAATTCCTACATAAGGTTTTGCAAAGATTATTATGACACATCCCGCAAGCAATAAAAGGAAATCCCTTCTTTTTCTATGCTCTGAACTAATCCACCAGGCAGCAATTCCGCCTGCCCAAGTCACAGTCACCAGGTCCACATAAAGGTTCTTTGTTCCATGCATATACAAGGAATAAATGGCAATATAGAAAAATACAATGTAAAGACAAATTTTCTTCCATTCTTTTTTTCTTCTTCCACTAAATGGCAAAAGCAAGCCAATCCACATCATGGCAAAGGAGGAAACATACATATTCTGCTCACTATATCCGGCGATTTTTTGGAAAAACAGATGAAATAGGCTTGTAGCATAACAATTCATAAGGCTTTCCACATCTGCTTTCGCTGGAAATGTATTTAATTTATACATTTTTTTAACCAGCATTGCCCACATATGCAGCTCATCCACATGTATAATGAAACTATTGTAAAATAAGACCATTGCCATGAGAAAGAGTCCAATAAAACAGATGAGTGGAAATGAAATTACTACCGATCTATTGTTTCTTTTCTTCCTGTCTTTTTTCTGTTTTCGAAAACAGGAAAATATCACACTAAGAATCCACAGGAACACACCAAGGCATCCCAAAATATTGAGCAATACCATTCCAATACCAAATGATTTCATCAGTTTGCCGGAAAGATACAATAATATGACAATACTTATGGCTGACATCATCAATCCTTCTTCAAAGGAATAATGTAGCAAAAAATGCCATAAAAATCCAATTCCCAGCAGAAAAAGTAAGCCGTAAATCATCAAAATATTAGACATAAAATATTATTTCTCCTTTGTTACTTCATAGAGAAGCCAGCAATCATATTGCGATACATTTGTTCTAAATCAACGGTTGCATTCCATCCTAATTCCATCAATTTCTGGCTATCTAATCGAATTACCATTTCCGGATTGTATCCAAAAGATGCCAAATCTTCTGGAATATCTACTTTGACTGCAATCTCACCTTGGCCTACGGTGTCTGCTACCAATTGAGCCATCTCACGTATGGAAACTACTGTATCCATGTTAGTAACATTATAGGCTTCTCCCACATTACCATATAATAAAATATATAATAAAGCGCGAACTGCATCTTTCGTATAGCAGTAAGAGCGAACTGTGTTTCCTGCAGTATGTAAAATAATATCTTTCTTTTCCACAGCACATCTTGCAAATTCTGCGAAGACACGTCCATCTTCATATTCGACACCCGGACCAAATGTCTGGGACAGTCTTGCAATCTTTACAGGAATTTTGTATTCACTGGCATAAGAAGCACAGAGACACTCTACCATTTTTTTGCCTTCAGAATAGCTGCTTCTAACATTTAAAATGTCAATATATCCATAATCATTTTCGCCAATAGTCTGTTTTTCTTTATCTGGCACCCCATATACTTCAAGAGAAGACAGATAGGTCATTCCCAAAAGATTGGTCTGTTTTTTTGCATACTCTAATACATGAATGGTTCCATCCATCGCAGTTCGAATAGTTTCTACCGGATTGGAAACAAAATATTTGGAGCTGGTAGCACTTGCCCCATGGATAATATAATTCACAGGTTCTTCCAATGTAATAGGAGAATTGATATCACCGATCACATAGGAAAAATCTTCTCGATCTAATAAAGAGGCAAATACTTTTTTCACTTTATCTTCGTTTCTTGCAAAAGCAATCACTTTCATATTCTTATTTGAAAGACGATTCATGCAAGCCAATGCTTTTACAACCTGACTTCCGATAAGACCGGTAGAACCTGTAACAAGAACGGTACAATTGTTCAATTCTTCTTTCGCAGAAAATTCTTTTGCAATCTGTTCGATATCCTGCTGAAGAACAATATTGTCCCTACTTTCCATGATATCCATATTAATCATCCTTCTTTCTAATTTTATGGCCAATCTGATCAGTCAATCCAATACCGAATGCCTGCTCATTTTCTTTGTACTGTAAAAGAGCGCGGAAAATATATACATCTTCTGGTGTTGTAACCTTGATATTTCCTCGGTTACCTTCAATCATATTTGCTTCAACACCCAATGTTGTAATGATTGTACATGCATCTACCATATCATCGTAACGCTGTGGGCGTTTCTGAATTTGTTCATGATAGGAAATGATATCATCAAGATAGAAACTCTGTGGTGCCTGTGCTGCAAAGGTATTTTTACGGTAAGGAACAGAATCCACTTTATTTCCATCGCTACTTAAGAGAATGGTTTCAAAGCATGAAGTGCACGTAATTGCATTCCCTTTTTCTAAAACGCCACTAATATTTTTAGAAATAACATCATATGATACAAAAGGTCTTACTCCATCATGAATCAAAACAACGGAATCTCCTGGATTTTCCTGTCTGGCTGCCTGAAGTCCATTAAAGATGGAATCCTGGGCAGTTGCACCACCAGGAACAATATTTTCTACTTTTGTAATGTGATATTCTTCGATTAATTCTTTCATATAAGGAATGTAATCTTCTAAAACCGCCATATAAATCTTATCAATTTTATGATGTCTCTGGAATAACATCAAGGTATGTACAATAATTGGTTTTCCATTGATTTCCAAAAACTGTTTTGGAACACCAGCACCAAAACGTACACCACTTCCACCTGCAAATACAACTGCAATATTCATATTATATCTCCTTATACTTCTTCTCTTGTAAAATCAAGTTGTGCCATTTTCTTCATTTCATTTCTTTTCTTTTCGATACGCTCTGTAATTTCTGCTGGCAGCTGTCCAAGAACAAACCAGTCAATGACACGATTACAAGCATTGGTATCAAAATAATCAAAATGTTCTTCAATATATTTTTCTACTTTTTCATATTCAAAATCTTTATCTTCAATGGCTTTGATTACTTCTTCGAATGTATAACAAACTTTACCTGGCGCAGACTCTTCAAAAGAACGATGGAATCCTCTGGAGAAAGAGTAGCTTTCTACGTCAAATCCGAAGAAAAGCATTGGTTTTCTCATAAGAGAATACTCGTAAATACCTGAAGAATAATCTGTGATCATTAAATCTGTAATATAGAATAAGTCATTGATATTTTTATAGGAAGAAACATCCAAAAACTTATCCTGATATTTTTCTTCAATCTCAAGTTTATTATTCACCCAAGGATGTGCCTTAAATAGCACAACATATTCTGAACCACATACTTGATATAATTTTTCAAAATCCAATAATTCGTATGGATAATAAGCGGTAGAACGATCTACGCCTCGGAATGTTGGTGCAAAAAGAATCACTTTCTTTCCATTACAGATAGGATATTTTTCATACAGCTTCTCCACTGTTTTTTTCTGATATTCTTTATCAAGATAAGAATCCATTCGTGGCATTCCGGTAGATACTACTTTTTCTACGTTAATTCCCCATGCATCGGAGAAGAAGCTTGCTATTTTTTTCGATCCGGCTATACCATAAGCATATTGACGATGGCAGGAATGAGGTCCTGGTGCACCGACATTACCCCAACGATTGTATCCAGAAGACTTGAAACCTGCTCCGGCATGCCATAACTGAATCAGCTTCGTCTGACCACCCAAGCGTAACCAGTCAAAAGCTGGAACATGGTCATCAATAAAAATTATTCTTGCCTGTGCCACCGTATCAATAAATGGTTCCCAATCAATTTCAACCATAGGCTTTCCGGCAGTGTTATGAGCATATACTAAAATATTGAACTTAGAATCTAATTTACGTTCCAACATTTTTTTATGAACAGCAGAAAGATTGTTTACCAGCTGATTGCTCTGTGTGGTTAAAAATACAATGGTGTTCTCTCTTTTGTCCTTGTACTTTTTGTATTTCTTTCGGTACATTCTTCGAACCACATGACGAACATCATCTTTTACGTTGATCATAATATCCTTAATCTGGGCTTTCCAGTCTTCATTTTTTGGGAAGACCAGTGGAATTTCATCCAAATTTCGAATATTAATTTTTAATGGAAGTCCTGTTTCATCATATACATCTACAAAAAACTGCACATTATAGGCTTTATGAAATGCATTATAAGAAAAGATACGTGATCGTTCTTCTAATTTCAATCCAAGTGCAATACTACTTTGTACGTTTGTTAAAACATCTTCATTTTCGCAAACAAAAATCGTATATACACCAAATGGAATACATTGATTTGCTCCATTATTTGTAACATTAACATGGAGTTCATAAGTACTGTCTGAAATCTTCGTGACATCTAACTTTGCTCTTGCCTTTCCAGACATATAAACCATGTAAAAATCTAATTTTTCTGGGTCATACTGTTTCTCCCCATTCATCTTTACTTCAACAGTGATATATAAATGAAGATGGTCCCAACGAATTTCCTGGGCTTCAATAAATAAACCACTTTTGTCTAATAACCAATTCATTGAATTTGCCTTTCCTTAAAAATAAGCATAACTATCCATTATCAACATAATATTATACTATAATCTCCAAGCTTCTACAAGAAAAGTTTATAAAAAGCACCGGACAAATCATATTGTACGGTGCTTTCTCTCTAATAACGTTTAATTTTTCTCTGACATCTTTTCTTTATAATGTTCTGAACCATCTTCACCCGCAGACCATTTTACCACTTTATGAGATACCCTTTGATGCTTCAGAGGATATTCCATATAATTTCCATACTGCATGCTCATCAATGCATGAGGATACTTTGGAACGGAAACTTCGATTCCAGCAAATTCTGCGCGCCCGTATGGAAGAAGATCTTCGATATTAATGCATGTATAGCTGATTACAAAGCTGGCCACTGTTTTCAGATTCTGTTTTTTTGCAACAGCATTGTACTTGGTTGCTTTGTCAAGATAAGCTTGCTGACTCTCTTTCAATGATTTTTTCCAATAATCTGCAATCATTGCTTTTTCCTGCTTTTCAATCTGAATTTCCTCCTCATTTCTAGGTGGAAATGGAACTGGTTTCTCAGGATACTGATTTCTTACAATCGCATTGTGCTCCAGAGACAGCTTCGTTACTTCTTTAATCAGACTCTCACGTTTTTTCATATCATTTGGAACATAATCAAACGGGAATATGTCCAGTCCAATTCCTTTATGCATGTCACGGTCATAAGTAAAATCTGTAAAATATTCTGTATTGTTCAATCGTAATTTACTATAAACATATGGAATGTTTGGATCCGATTCACGTGTCTGCAAGAAGAATTCGCTTCCGAAATACTCAGGTCCTTTTTCCAGCAGCTTATCATAGTCTTCTCGAAGCATGCCCACATCGGTATCATCATCCCATGGAATAAAACCGCCATGTCTCATGCATCCAAGTAAAGTGCCTGCACAAATAAAATATCCGATGCCCATCTCTTTACATACACGGTCAAATTCAACCAATAGTTTCTTATTCTCTCTTTGAAGGGTCTCAATCTGATAAGATAACTCCCCATTCATTGGCTGGTACCATGGAGTAACATCACCAAGACAAACCAAATCCATATCACGGAAAGGAAGAGTGATTGTATGAGAAACATTTTCCTCCGTTGCCACTTTTCCACTGAAAGCAAATGCAATCCTCTGATATCCTTCCGGATTAGGATCCTCATTATATTTCTGTGCATACTGATCCAGTTCCTCTGCCATTTTCACAAGATCTGCTGATTTATATTTTTCTCTTTTGGCCTGAATTTCAGAAGCAGTATAGATATCCTTATATTTTCCAACGGTGTTCAGCTTAAAATTCAGTGCTTCCTCATAATCCTGATTCATTCGCTTAATTTGATCCAAAAAAGCTTTTTTGGTATAGAAAGAAGCTGGTACTTTATCGTATGGATGTAATCGAACCATCATCAGCCACTCATTTCGTCCGGCCAATGTCACATGTTTCGTCAGCATCGGATATTTTCCTTCCATATCTCTGGATTCGTTTAACTGAAGGCCATAAGCTTCCCCATGCTTTCTTAAAAATTCCAAAAGTTTCTCATAATCGGAACGAAGCAAGCCAATGGAAAAACTTTTTGTTCCACCAAATGGAATGACATCTTTATATACATAAGCTCCAATCAAAAGATCTGCCGTCGCAAAATAAGGAATGCCTTGTTCTTTGCAAAGCGCATCCAACATTTTTAATACTTTTGTTTTTCCCTCAGACAGATATTCCGTATATCCCGGATCTTTGTCCTCTGCCCAAATATATGGATTATAAGGCAAGGAAACTTCTATACCATTCCAATCTTTTTTCTGAATAGGATAAATCTCATTCACCGGAATGCTCTTGCTAATCTCCGTGCTTGCCTGAAATACTTTTTTACAATCTTTTTTATTATATGTTTTCATTTTCCCGGACAACAATCCCAAGGTTTCTTCCATGGACTGTCTTTCCTTCGGATTGATCTTCATTCCAGTGTCTCTCAAAAGATTGTTGCGATGTCTGTTGATTAAAGCTCGGATTTCACTTCGAAAACGGAAAGTTTCTTCATAATTATCCGTCATATGATCATATGGAAGAATTTCAATATATAAATTCTCCTGCAGGAGGTCATCGCCTGTATTTAAAGTAATTCTTTTTACCAAATCTGGGAAGGTAGGATGTTCGTGATCATTTTCCATCAAAAGCAATTCCTGTGAGGAATCCTTTCGTTTCAAAAGTGCAAGTAATCGATCGTACTCTTTTCTAAAAAGTCCCACACTCCAGATAAAATCATTTGTTTTTGGAAATTGTCCTTCTGAGATTATAGAAATCAGTAAATCTTTTACTACAAAATACTCTATCCCCTGCTTTTTACATAATTCATCAAACTTCTGTAGAAGGATCCGCTTTCTCTCCAATCTTTCTTTCTCAAACAAATCCTTCTTTTCCCAAAGAAAAGGATCTGGATGATTAGGAATCATAATCTCCTGTCCCATAAATTCGCTTTTCTGCGCCGGTAATATGTCTTTTGTAGAAAAAATTTCTCCGACACCCTGTTCCATATTACCAAGATAAGATGTGGAAGAATATCGATTTAAAATACTATCTTGTTTTCTCAGTAAAGAAGTGAAAGAAGAAACATCACTGGTTTTTTTCTTTCCTTTTGAAAAAAGCTCCGTTACACGATTCAAAAATGCTATTTTTTTATGTGATTTATAGAAACCTTTTTCAATTTTTCTATAATAGTCGTCTCTTTCTGCTTTTGTCTCTGGAAGATAAGAAAGCTGTTCCACATGGATGGAGACAGATATATCTTTTGATCCAACTTCTTCCGGGAAGGAACGTTTCATCACGATTTTAGGATATTTCTCCTGGCAAAAGAAATATTCTTTTAAATGAAAAGTAATCCCATCTTTCCCTGTTCCATATCTTTTTTCTAATTCTTCTACAAATTTTGTATAGTTGTTACCAACCAATGAAATCTTATAATCATTACAGTCTTTTTCCATGAGAGCATTTTCACCGGCAAGATCAAGAATCCCTTTGGTTACAATGTATTCAATCTGTAATTCTTTGCAAATTATATTTATATGCTCAATCATCTCTTTGAGCAAAGTAAGCTTATATTGAAAACGATTTTTTTCTATCTGGTCTTTTCTCGTTTGAATGTCCATTATTTCCCCTTTATACTCCATATTTTGTATGATTATTTTAACAAAAAAAAATTGTTTTATAAATAGAAAAATAAGTGAACTAGCGCCGCTTTTTCCATCACAAAAACAATAAAAAAAGAGCATCCATGACTACCAATTCCAGATGCTCTCTATAAGTGATGTTCAATTGTCATTTCCAATGGTCTATACCTCCTTTATCTTAATATCGTTTTTGTTGATGACTTATGTTTTTGTTGGAGTGTACCCCTGATTTCATATTATAAAATATTAAGAACTTTCTGTTAAGTATCTGCATTCCCTGCATCTTCTACGAAGGTTATGTCAAATCTACGGAATTCTTAAAATCTTATAAAACTTTCCAATGACGAGTTATCGTGTTACAAATCCTATGAATTCTCTTAAAATTACTTTGTTATTCGTTACCGATTCTTTTGATACATATCATGAGTAGTTCAAATATGATAATCTACTCTATTCTCGTTCGATCAACTAGTTTATTTTAATGAATTCGAAGCTTAAGTTTTTTTCGGACCGTACCTCCTGATTCTTAGTATCGTTTCGAGTCCTAGTTTAAGTTTTTGTTGGACCGTACCTCCGATTCTTAGTATTGTTTTAAGAAAGCACTTCTAAAATGTTTTCTTGTTTATGTCTGTATTATAAGATCTTTCTTTTGATTTGTCAATAATATTTTCATATTTTTTATTAATTTTCTTTATATTTATCTCATTTTCGATATTTTAATTATTTAATTGTATTTAATTAATATTATATTCTGACAATTCAACAATTTATTGGACTTATTTGCATATTCATTAACTATTTGTGTTTATTGTATGTGCATTTTATTCTCCTCGAATTCGAAACTTCTTCCGGATTTCATCTCTCCCCCAAAGTTCCACATCATTTTGCCTTGCCAGATTTCTCGCACTTTTTGTAAAATATCGATTCGTCACTACCATCGCTCGATCTGCCTCATAATAAGCAATTGCAGCCACCGCTTCCTGGACAGCAGAAATCCCAATGTTTCTCTCGTAACGTTTGGCCTGAACAACTATCTTCTCCCCACGTTTTTTCATAATCAGATCTGCTCCATAATCATGGCTGATTTCCGTCGTCTTCACACGATAGCCCAATCTGCGGAATTGAACAATCAGATACTGCTCAAATGCTGCCCCGCTCAAACGGTCAATTCTCTTCATGGGCATATTCACATAACGACCACTCCAAACACTTCGCAAGAACAGGATACAAAAAATCGCACATGCCATGGCAAAACATGCTGTATACTCTATATTTCCGTTACAGTAATACCAATAACCTCCACAGTACATGGCAAGTGCTGCCAGCAATTCTAAAAGCCAGATCATCAATGTCTCACCTTCTTCCCTGTCATTTTTTCTTAGAATTATTCTCTTTATTTTTCTTCATTTCATAATACAGCAAGAACGTATGTTTGTCTATATGTTTTTGCGTTTTCCAGAACATTTGACAAGGGAAACTGTACAAAAAAAGCCCTTTAATTCTTTGCAAATGACGGTTTATCACATTGACCTTTTCCCTAAAATTTCCTATGATAAAATTAGGTAGAATCTGCATTGTAGAAGTTGCCTATGATACAGATAAAAGCAACATTCCCATGAAAACAGATGACCTGGGGAGGGATCTACATGTCTTTATTTGATAAATATTTTTTAATGAAAGAAGAAGATGTTATCGTCTATGTTCAGGAAAAAACTTCCTTCTTCCCAAAAGATGCAGAATTATCCTGCAAGGAAATCGGCGATGGCAATCTGAATTATGTTTTTCGTATCGTGGATGCAAAAACAAACCGTTCCCTGATTGTAAAACAGGCGGGCGATCAGCTTCGTATTTCTGATGAAATGACCTTAACCCGTGACCGCGGCAGAATCGAAGCAAATATTTTGAAACTGCAAGGTAAGCTTTGTCCCGGATTGGTGCCAGAAGTTTTCCTTTATGATGGCATCATGTCCGCCATCATCATGGAAGATATGATTGGTCATACCATGATGCGTACTGGTCTTGTAAACCACGAAATCTACCCTGCTTTTGCAGATCAGATTACCACTTTCCTTGCAAATACCCTGCTTCTGACTTCCGACGTAGTCATGGATCACCAGCAGAAGAAGGAACTGACTCGCGAATTTATCAATCCAGAACTTTGTGATATCACTGAGAATCTGGTATTCGGGGAACCGCTCCTCGACTATAACAAACGAAATGATTTCCTGCCGGAAATGGCAGATTTTATTGAAAAGAACATCTATAATGATGAGGAATTAAAAGCTGCTGTGGCGGATCTTAAATTTAATTTTATGAACAATGCCCAGTCTCTCATCCACGGGGATCTTCATACCGGATCGATTTTCATCAATCAGAAACACACCTTTGTCTTTGATCCTGAATTCGCTTTCTTTGGACCAATGGGCTATGACATTGGTAATGTACTTGCCAATCTCTTCTTTGCCTTTGCCAACGGCAATGCAACCATTGCTTCTTTGGATGAAAAGAAACATTTTTGTGGTTGGTGTCTCTGCACCATGATGGAAGTTTTAGATCTTTTCAAAGAAAAATTCAGTAAATTATATGACGAAATGGTGACGGATCCTTCCGCCAAATCTCCACAGTTTAAGGAAGCATATCTGAAACAGATTCTTGCGGATAGCGCAGGCTTTGCAGGAACAGAATGTATCCGTCGTGTGGTAGGAATTGCTCATAATAAAGATATTATGGTTATCGAATCCAAAGAAAAACGCATGGAAGCAGAACGCATTCTTCTTCTCTTTGCAAAAAATCTGATTCTTCACCGAGATACTTTCCTTTCCGGCACAGACTATTATGCTGCTGCGGAAAAAGCAGTCCATGCTATAGACCCTGCAAATGAAGTAATCGGTCCAAAACGTACCATCTTAGATTATGACACCGTTGCTCTTGATGAATACAAACATGCTTTGGTTATCATTGATCAGACCAAGCTCCCAAACCGCATCGAAATCCTCTCCCTGACTGCTCAGGAGGACATCTGGGATGCCATCTATCTTCTGAAAGTTCGAGGTGCACCAGCCATCGGTGTTGCTGCAGCGATCGGTATCTATCTGGCAGCCAGAGAAATTGAGGCAGATGATTATAATACTTTCTATGAGAAATTCAAAAAAGCTTCCGGTTATCTCAACTCTTCCCGTCCAACTGCAGTGAATCTGTCCTGGGCACTGAAGAGAATGGAACAGATTGTGATCGATTCCAAAGAACTTCCTCTTGCAGAGATCGTGGAGCTTCTCCATAAAGAAGCTCTTAAGATTCGTCAGGAAGACATCGATGTTTGCCGAAACATTGGCCGTTATGGATTAAGCCTTGTAAAACCAGGCGATGGTCTTTTGACCCATTGCAATGCTGGTCAGCTTGCCACCGTCAAATATGGTACCGCAACTGCACCAATGTATCTTGGCCATGAACAGGGCTACAATTTTAAAATTTATTGTGACGAAACCCGTCCACTATTACAAGGTGCTCGTCTCACCAGTTTTGAGCTTGCAAGCGCTGGAATGGATGTCACTGTCCTATGTGACAATATGTCCGCTTCCCTCATGCGTGAAGGCAAAGTAAATGCCATCTTTGTGGGTTGTGACCGCGTCGCTGCCAATGGAGATGCTGCCAATAAGATTGGAACTTCCATGGTTGCATTGGCTGCCAAACGATACGGCATTCCTTTCTATGTATGTGCACCAACCTCCACCATCGACCTTTCCACTGCCACAGGTTCCGACATCGTCATCGAACAGCGCAAAGCTTCTGAAGTTACCAGCATGTGGTATAAAGAAGCCATGGTAGCGGATGGCATCGATGCTTACAATCCAGCCTTTGACGTAACAGATCAGGATCTGATCACTGGTATCGTCACAGAATTTGGTATCGCTTACCCACCATATACCGAAAGTTTCAAAGAAATCTTTCTCCGTAAGGAAATCAAAAAAACAGTGGAAGAGATTGTTGACAATCTGGATATGGGAATCTGATCCATCGACGAAGATAAATACATATATTTTTCAAAAAAAATGTAGGCGTCGCAGTAACAGGCATCAAACTGTAACTGCAGACGCCTTTTTTTATAAAAGTATAACAAACGTTTGACATTTACTCATATTTTAGGATTATAATAAGATAGAAAACACTGATAGAAAAATACTGTTTTAAGTAAGATAGAAAGGATTCAACCTATGAAACAAATAATTACAGGCTTTTACCAGATTCATGTTGGAAATTACGACTGGGGTGCTGCCGTAGATCGTGTCTTCCTATTTTGTGACCAGACTATTCCAGAAATTGACGACACTCTTTTTCATGTACAGGAAAGAAAAATGGCTGGTGACGAAGAAAAGCCAAACCATGATTTATATGAAGTGATTCATGAAAGAAAAATCATTTCCATCTATTATTGTGATGAAAATGGGGAAAAAACAACGCAGCCTGGGCCAAATCTTGCTCTAGATCTGATGGTAAGTCCAACAGAAGGAAGTCCATTTGCCTGTAGTGGGAAGTTACAGCTCTTCCATTGGAGTGATCCTTATGAGCTGACCTTCTCCTATGAAGGAAATATGGAGTTATCCATTGATCCTGTCTGCAAAAAACGTATCACTGCAGCTGATATGTTTTCTAAAAAAACAGCAATCACTTCCTCTGGTATTCCCTATGATTATGCAGAATACATTCCAAAGCAGGCAACAGATACCCTCTTTGTATGGCTCCATGGTCTGGGGGAAGGCTGTACTGAGGGAAGCGATGTTTATCTTCCAATTCTCGGAAGAAGGGGCACCAGTATGGCTTCCGACGCCTTCCAATCCACCATTGGATCTGCGGTTGTTCTTGTTCCACAGTGCCCTACTTACTGGATGGATGCCAAAGGCGATGCTTCTAACTTTGGCAATTCTCTCATTGAGGCCGATGGAACTTCCTACTATACCGATTCTTTGGATGAATTCATCGATCAGTATGCCGCCAAAATGCAGGCAAAACATATCGTTCTGGCTGGTTGCTCCAATGGAGGTTATATGTGCCTCATGCTGGCCATAAAGCATCCGGAGAAATACGCTGCCATCGTGCCAATCTGTGAAGCCGTACCAGACTCCGCCATCTCTGATGAAACCATCCAATCCTTAGTGAATACTCCTCTTTATTTCGTATACTCTAAAGATGATCCGATTGTTGTTCCTGAAATCCATGAGATTCCTACCATTGAACGACTGAAAAAGGCAGGCTGCAAAGACCTCCACGCTTCTGTATCTGACCATGTTTATGACACCTCTGGCTGCTATAAAGATGAAAAAGGCAACCCATATCAGTACATGGGTCACCTTTCCTGGATCTACTATGATAATAATGAGACAGATGACGGAAATGGACTTTCCGCCTGGGAATGGATCGCAAAACGCCTGGGCAAACACGAAATGTAGCCTATTCTATCTATGCGTTTTTGCGCCAGCCCACAGGATATTTGTTCTTTAAAAGAGTTCCAGCAAGTTTTCCAAATCCCAGTGGATATCCTTCCACCGTAACAAGATACCATCCATTTTTTGTGGATTCTCCCTGTTCTTCTTTCTCAGCGACGATATCATCCACCGTTAGTGTCTCGCCCCGCATATAAGCCTGCAGGCGTTCATCGTCCTCTTTGAAATCAAGAACAGCGGAGAAAGTATCTTTGGATAAAGCCAAGGCAAATGGCTGAGATGGCTCAAAACGATTTTTCTTCAAATCACCAAGATAAACCCCATTTCGAAGGAAATGAACTTCCCTGCTTTCAAGGCCTGCCATTGGAACATAATAGACTTTATCCCCACGCACTTCCACGTGCGCTAAATCAATCACTTCAGCCAGTTTTCCTTTCAAAAGAGAGAGGAAGTCTTCCAAAATCTCTTTTTCTTCTCTGGATGCATTTGCAGGATTTTTTCCTGCTTTATTTTTTGTCTTCCCCTGCCCTTTTCCCGCTTTCTTGGCTGCTTTTTTCGCCTTTTTGGCCGCTTTCTTATCTGAAATATCCTGAAATTCTATTTTTTCTGGAAATATAGTCACAAAATCTTCCTGTATATCAGAAGAAGCGCTTTCCTGGAAAAGATCGGTCTTTTTCTGTAAGAGAGCAAGAAAATGCCCCTCACCACTCATATGATGCGGCCAGATTCTGCGGGTCATGGCACAAGCCGGATCAAATATCATATCCCCATAAGAAGTCAATCCCTGAGAAAACCCTTCATAATCTTCCATCGGAATCACTTCCATCTCCGGACGTTCTTGTAATAGCCATGTGATGGTAGACTCATTTTCCAATGGAGAGAAGGTACAGGTGGAATAAAACATGGTTCCGCCCGGTTTTAACATGTCCGCTGCATGAAGCACGATATCTTTCTGAAGTGCAGAAAAATATTCTGGTCCTTTCTCTTCCCAGGCTTCCACCACCATAGGATTTTTGCGAAACATTCCCTCACCGGAGCAAGGGGCATCTACCATGATCCGATCAAAAAACTCTGGAAATTTCTCAGCCAATACATGGGGTGGCTCGTTGGTAACAAAACTATTACGGATACCAAAAAGCTCCATGTTTCGAAGAAGAGCTCTCGCCCTTGCTGTATTAATATCATTGGCTACCATCAGTCCTTCTCCCTGAAGGCTGGCTGCCAAGGCCGTAGCTTTGCCACCAGGTGCTGCACAAAGGTCAAGAACACGCTCACCAGGACTTACTTTTAATCTTGAGGCCGGGGTCATGGCACTTGGCTCCTGCAGATAATAAAGACCTGCCGCATAGAAAGGATGTCTGGCAGGATTGTCATCTTTCTCATAAAAATATCCGTTGTCCACCCAAGGAATTGGTGTCAAATGAAAAGGAGCAATTCTTTCGAATTCCTCCTTTGTAATCTTTGACGTATTCACTCGAAGTCCAAAGTGGCGACGGTCATCAAATTCTGATAGAAATGAATCATATTCATCTCCCAGAATCTCCTGCATTACAGACAGGAATCTTTCTGGTAAATCAGCCATCTTATTCTCCTTTATTCTCGAGTTGTTCTGTTTCTTTAAGAAGTTCTGTGATAATTGCTTTTCTCGTAATAATTCCAATGAAGATATCTCTGCTGTCTACAACTGGTACATAGTTCTGATTGACAATATACTCATTAAGTTCTGCGATATTTGCCTCGATGCTCACAGCATGATAATCCCAGCGTTTGCGAAGAGATCGAACACTGGTCTTTTTCATGGTATCTAAATCATTATGATAATCACAAGTCAATGCCCATAAAAAATCTCCCTCTGTCACAGTACCTCGATATTTTCCATCCTTATCGATAACCGGTACAGCCTGAAATCCTTTTTTACGAATGGTACGAAGCGCCTGTCCCACATTGTCTTCCTCATGGACATAAGCAACCTCGCTTTTTGGAAGCAGATAAAAAGATATATTCATCTCCATCCCCCCTGATCTATTTTTGATAAATCTATCATATCATAGACCTGGTCCTATTTGTGGAAAAACACAAATCCTTCAGAAAATCTTAAGTTATCCGATTACATATAGGAATTCTTTTTGAAAACCTCCACAGCTTTTTCCCAATCTTTGGTTAAAATATAGTCTGTGTTATATGTGGAGATTGCAAAAATTCCAATGTTTTCTTCTGCTAAAATCCCTGCAATTTTGGATAAAATTCCAACGAGGGAAAAATCAAGGACTCCCTTAATCCGGAAGGCTTTCCATCCATCCTCCCGTTCTATTGTATTTGCTGGTGCCTGCTCACTGAGACAAACCAAGGATTTTTCTTCGTCGGTTTTCCCAAGAAAACAGTATTTCGCGTCCAGGTTGGCCATAGAATAATCTTCCACTTTACAAATGCTGAAATTCCCATCAATCATTTCGATTTCAAGAGTATTCTTCTTCTCTTCCACTACTTCTTCATATTCATCTTTATCAAGAGATACCGGAACGCCACTTCTTCCATTTACATGTACACCACCATACCAGGTGCCAGTCACTTCCAGAATGTCTCCCACCTCATATTCGATGGAAAAATCCATTTTCTTTTTGATAATTTTTACCTTCATTTTCTATCCTCTTTTCACAAATGGTTTTCACACTTTGTAAAGAAAGGCATGGATTACCAAACCCATGCCTTATCATAACGTTCTTATTACACTGCTTATTTCGCTGCAGTTGTTGCTTCTGCTGCACTAGTGTCTTCTGCTGGAGCTGTTTCCTCTACTGCATCTGTTGCAGTGGATTCTTCACTATGGAGAACAACTTCATCCCAAAGAGCCTGATCCACGCTCTTTGCGTAATCCCAGTCTGCTTCAAGATCTTTGATCCATTCCTGATAGATCTGTGCAAATGCATCCTGCTGTCTCTGTGCAACGATATTTTCTTTGCTTGTTTTTGTTGCTTCTGCATCTGTGTAAGCATTGAGCTGTGCGATAACATAACCGTTGGCACATTCCATAACCTCACCCATGAGATCTCCATCTTTCATGCCAGCGATTTTCTTCTCAAAAGCTTCTCCTTCTTCAGACTGTCCTGCGCCATAAGACTCACTTGTGTTTGTGAATTCCGCTGCTTCTGCAACTTTAGCAAGTTCCGTTCCATCCTGAATCTTCTTTAAATCAAGCTCTGCTTTCTTTAAAGTTTCTGCTTTTTCTGCATCTGTCATATCTACAGTGTTACCATCATCATCTGTCTTTGTTGTTTTGTAAACGATACGGCTGATTGTAGTTACTCTTGCTTCGTCATCACTTACTTCAGTATCAACATCTTCTACTTCTTTCTGCTGAACCTTAGAAGCAATTTTGTTCTGTTCATAAATTTTTGCCATGTCAGATTCGCCGGCGCCACATTCTTTTAAGATGGCTGCGCCCTGTTCTGTCTCAGCAAATTTCTTTGCGAAGTCTGCACATTCTGTTTTTTCTTCCTCTGTTAGAGAAATTCCTAATTCTTCTGCTTTGTTGTTGAGTACCATAATCATCTTCATTTTGTTGATGATCTGCTGTTTTACATAGGACTCAAATGTGATTGATTTACCCTCTGCATCCATGCCCATTGGGGATAACCAGAAATCAGAACCATACATCATACCGTAGTAAGAATTATACTGTTCCGCTTCCATCTTTGCATAAATCCAAGCTTCTTTTAAAGTTGCTTCTGTATTATCATATGTGAATAATACTTTATTACCATTTTGTGTCTTTAAATCCTTTGATGTGGAACAGCCTGTCATCATGCCTACAGCAAGAGCCATAACCATTACTGCAGCAAAGGCTTTTTTCACAAATCCTTTCATATTCTGCCTCCTAATAAATCTATATGATTTTTTTGCAATCGTTCCTATTATATTACATGTTTTTGAAAAATACAACCAATTAAGCCTCAGAAAGCGTTAACTTTTCCATTTGCTCCACCAATTCTCCAATAAGATCCATCAAATCTTTTTTCAACACTCCTTTGGCATCATAAAGAATGGTTGGCGTTTTTTCTTTGGCGATTCGAATCTTCCTTGGATAAGCTTTTATGAGCGCATCCACATCCTGAAAATCAATCGGACCGACAGGATTTAGAACAAACCGAAGCTCGTTTCCTCTCTGCTCAATGGAACTGATGCGGGCTTTCTTCGCTTTGGCACGGAGAATTGCCACATCCAGCAAGCGGTACAGAGGAGTAGGAAGTTCCCCGTAACGGTCGGTCAGTTCATCTACCATATCATCGTATTCTTCCTGATTCTCAATAAAGGAGATTCTTTTATACAATGAAAGCTTCTGACTCTCATTTTTCACATAGGTAGATGGAATGTATGCATTGATGGAAAGATCGATGGTGGAATCAAAAGTAATCTCATCCACATTTTCTCCTTTCATCTCCAAAACTGCTTCATTTAACATCTTGCAGTAAAGATCATATCCAACGCTTTCGATATGCCCTGACTGCTCTGCTCCAAGCAGATTACCAGCACCACGAATCTCCAGATCTCGCATGGCAATTTTAAATCCGCTGCCAAGATCGGTAAATTCACGGATGGCCTTTAATCTTTTTTCCGCCTCTTCCCTCAAAATCGTGTTTCTTTGATACATCAAAAATGCATAGGCCACTCGCTTGGAACGACCAACACGTCCTCGCAGCTGATAAAGCTGGGAAAGGCCAAAATTCTGAGCATCGTGAATGATCATGGTGTTGGCATTTGGGATATCCAACCCTGTTTCAATGATGGTAGTAGAAACCAGAACATCGATTTCCCCATGGATAAAGTCCATCATGATCTGTTCCAGCTGTCTCTCTCCCATCTGCCCATGGGCAAATTCCACCTTGGCATCGGGCACCAGATTTTGGACTTTTGTTGCCACTTCCTCAATGGTATTAACACGATTGTATACATAATAAACCTGACCGTTTCTTGCCAGTTCTCGCTCTATGGCTTCACGGACCATTTCCTCGTTATATTCAAGAACGTAGGTCTGCACGGAACGACGATCCACCGGAGGAATCTCCAGAAGACTCATGTCACGAATCCCTGCCAAACTCATGTGAAGGGTACGCGGAATCGGTGTGGCAGACAGTGCCAACACATCGACATCCTTCTTGATTTCTTTAATTTTTTCTTTTTGTTTCACCCCAAAACGCTGTTCTTCATCAATGATCAAAAGACCCAGACGTTTAAATTGAATCTTTTTCGATAAAAGTTTATGGGTTCCAATGACAATGTCAACCGAACCGTTATGGAGCCCTTCTGTAATTTCTCTGGTCTCTTTCGCCGTGCAGAATCTGGACAACATACGGATTTCCACCGGATAGTGCTCCATACGCTCTTTAAATGAATTAAAATGCTGTTGTGCCAGAATGGTCGTTGGTACCAGAAGAGCCACCTGACGGCTGTCCTGCACCGCCTTAAAGGCAGCACGGATGGCTACCTCTGTCTTACCATATCCCACATCTCCACAGATCAAACGGTCCATAATTTTAGGGCTTTCCATATCACTCTTGGTATCTTCGATGGCATTCAGCTGGTCTTCTGTCTCTTCAAAAGGAAAGAGTTCTTCAAACTCTTTTTGCCAAACCGTATCTTCCCCAAAACAGTGACCAGTCCCTGCCTGGCGGTGGGCATAAAGATTCACCAGCTCTTTGGCTGCAATCTGGACACGAGAACGAACCTTTGTCTTGGTCTTCTCCCATTCCGGGCTGTTTAATTTATTCAACTTCGGTTTCTTTGCACTGCTGCTCGCATACTTCTGTATGGATTGCAGCTGGGAAACCGGAAACATATAATTGCTGGCATCCTTGTATTCGATACTGATATAATCTTTGGTCACTCCGTCAGTCTCAATACTCTCAATTCCATGGTAGATTCCAAGACCATATTTCTCATGAACCACATAGTCCCCGATGGACAGGTCTGAGAGAGACTGAATCTTCTCCCCACCAGCATATACTTTTTTCTTTGTTTTTTTCTTCTTTTGCTCTTTGAAGATATCTTTTTCTGTCAGAACGACAAAACGAAGCTCCGGATATTCAAAACCATTGCTCAAACGACCTGCCACCACCATGATTTCACCTTCCACAATACTTCGGTCATAATCCTTGGCATAAAAGGCCGTCAAATCGTATTGCCTAAGGTCATCTGCCAGACGCTCTGCCCTGGTCTTTGAAGAGCTCATGAGCATGATCTGGTATTTCTGCTTGCGCCAGTTTTTAAGATCTTTCACCAACTGTTCAAAACTATTATTATAAGAATAGATGGATTTGGTCTGAATATTATGGACATGAACGGCCGGAAAATCATCACATTTGGTGATCACATCATTTAAAAGAATCAAAGGCCGTTTTCTCAGTTTGTCTCGAATCTGATCAAATGGATAGAGTAAATCCGCTTGTCCAGGTAGGATATAGCCACCTTCTAAGCGACTTTCCATGGACATAAAAAATTCCTCTTCACACACCTTGCCTCGGTCCACACTGCGATGAGGCTCATCGATGAAAATGATGGTATCAAGGGGAAGATAGTCCAGAAGACTTTCCGTCTCTTCATAAAAGTAAGAAAGTAATGCTTCATTTCCTAGAGCGGTACCTAAGGAATTCAACTCTTCTGTGGCAGCTATGACCATCTTTCGCAAACGTTCTTTTTCCTTGTTCTTCTTAATCGATTTGAAATAGATCTCACGCTGTGCATAGTCCTCATGCATTCGTTTTACTGCATCCTGAATACGTTCTTTCGTTAGAATCATATCAGAAGCCGGATAGATTTCAATCTGATCCAAATTCTCGATGCTTCTTTGACTATCCACATCAAAGGATCGAATGGAATCTACCGTAGTATCCCAAAGCTCTAATCGAATTGGCGCGGATTCTGTCAGAGGGAAAATATCCACAATTTCCCCACGAATGGAATAATCGCCTGGTTTTTCTACCAAACCACAGCTTTCATAACCCATTTCCACCAGTTTCATGCGAAGGGCAGGAAGTTCAATGGTGGAATCATAATCCAAAGTAAGACATTCTGAACGAAAGGCGGCAAATGGAATGAGTTTTTCCAAAATCGCATCAAAGCAGGCAACGATGGTCATGGATTCTCCTTCAGAAAGGCTTTTTAAGATATCCATACGCTTTTTCACTACTTCATTGCTATGAATGTCCGCACTATAGAATAAAATATCCTTGGAGGGATAAAGAACCGTACTTCGATCAAAAAAATTCAAATCTTCATACAATTCTCTGGCACGCTCATCTCGGTAAGTTAGAACAAGCCTACAGGAAGATTTTTCTCCCAAAGAGCTAATAAGATGGCTTTTTTGCGAATCCACACAACCCGTAATCTGGATGGGATACTGCTTTTTCTCCATCTCTGCTTCCATATTCAGATAATCCTCATATCGCTTCAGCGGCTCAATTAATGCTCTCAAGGTTACCTTCTTTCTCTGCTGATTTTTCGATTTTGTCTGCCTGCTTCACTTCGGCAGCCACTTCTGTTTTCACTTCTTGTGTTTCTGGTGATTCTTCTGCCTTATTTTCTATTGTTGGCATATTTTCTTCCTTGGAATCAGCCTGTTCTGGCAGGTTTTCTACCTTATTTTCCTGTTTTTTCTTCTTTTTCTTTTGTTTTGGCGTATTATACTGATTCATGGCAGCATCCATATCATCTGCCATGATTAGCTCCGCTGCTTTTGCTGCATTTTCAAGAGCACCTTCGATGATAACAAGTTCCTCCTTGTCAAAATGTCCCAGCACATAATCTGCCAAATCCATGCCCGGATGTCTTTCTCCACCGATACCCACACGAATTCTAGGGAAATTATCCCCTCCCATATGGGAAATAATACTCTTGATGCCATTATGTCCACCAGCGCTTCCCTTCTTACGAATGCGCAGCTTCCCAGGCTCTAAACTGATATCATCATAAATGATGAGAATATCTTCCACATCAATCTTATAAAAATCTGCGGCGGCACGAACACTCTCTCCACTTAAATTCATATAAGTAAGTGGCTTCATCAGCAGAACTCTTTCTGCACCAATAAAGCCGCTGCCTACCATCGCCTTATGCTTATGTTGATTGATGGTGATCTTATTTGCTTCCGCAATCTTATCAATGGCCATATAACCAATGTTATGTCGGGTACCTTTGTATTTGTCAGTGGGATTGCCTAATCCTACGATAATTTTCATTATATTTTCTCCTTCTGCCTCCGAGTCACCACGACCCAAAAGTTTCTTCATCCATGTTCGAAACATGCACCTATCTCCTCTATTTACAATCCAGGAAATGATCAATAACGCGGTTGGTGGACTGATTATCATAAAAATCATTATGCAGCCTTGCAAATGCTTCCACCTTTTCAAGATCCCATCGTTCTTCCTGAATATCCGTAATCAATTCCTCCATGGTTTCTGATATCGGCCCTGGAGCTGTTTTTTCAAAATCAAAATAAAAGCCTCGATCCATCTTAAGATACCAATCTTTATCGTATGCATAGATTAGAATTGGGCGATCCAAAAGAGAATATTCCACGGCAATCGAAGAATAATCTGCAATCAAAACATCCGTCATGCAAAGAAGCTTACGAATATTAGGATATTTGGTCATATCAATGATATGCTCTGGAACCTCTCCGGCATGAATCTGTGGGTGAAGTCTTACCATAAGACAGTATTCTTCTCCCAATTTTTCCTGAAATGCATCAAAGTCAAAATGATCTAATAATTCTCGGTCTTTCTCCTCTTCTCCACGGAAGGTTGGAGCATAAAGAATCCACTTTTTTCCTCGGGCATTCGGATGATCCTTTATGATTTCTTCTTTCCAGACATCCACATCATGGTCTTCAAAATAAAAATCTGCCTGAGGGCATGCCAATGCCTGCACTTTCTCCTTCGGAACACAAAAAGCCTCCGCATAATTATCACGGATATTCTCTGAGCTGGCGAGAATACAGGTAACCTGACGATTCACACGGGCAATCAAATCAAGCATATCCGGATCAGTCTCACTGGATCCTGCAAACTTTTTAAAAGATCCCATGCCATGCCAAAGCTGTACAATGGTAACCTTTGGATCAAAATTCATGAAAGCCATGGGGATGAAATTATCATTTAAAAATACGTATTCTGAAGTGGCAAGATGATAAGTCTTGACCGTAAAAAGGCGAATCAGGCCCAAAAGATTCCCCAGACTTGTCTCGTAATCTTTCTGAGAAATAATATGAAAGTCGTATGGTAAGCCTCTTTTTTCGCATTCCTTCTGAATCGAAAATAAACTTCCGGTTCCTCCGGTATCCAGTTTTTCTATGAGGGTTACTTTATTTTTTTTAATGGAAAATCTGCGAAAGGCATTAAATACCGCAGCAAAAATCTTATTTGTTAACATAATTATAAACCTCCAAACACTTTAGTTTAGCATAAATTTCCATAAAAAAAAAGCCAATCACCAGGTGATCAGCTTTTTTCTCTTACGAAAATGTTTGGAATTTACAGAATATAACGGACATTTTTTTCAATAACAATCTTCACTTCATCCTTAGTTCCCACATAATTTGTTCCCGGACGAAGGGTATCTCTGCTCTCAACGATACAGTTTTCAATGTAGGAATCGTCCCCGATATAAACATCATTTAAAATAATGGAGTTTTTGATTGTACAATTATTTCCAACATATACGTCTTTAAATAATACAGAATTCTCTACTTTTCCGTTAATGATACATCCAGAGGATACAATAGAATTCTTAATCTCAGCACCCTTGTTGTATTTTGCTGGTGGAAGATCATCCACTTTAGAATAAATATCCGGATACTGCTTAAAGAAGTAATCTCTTACGTCTTTCTTTAAGAAGTCCATATTTGTTCTGTAGTAGGAATCTACTGTGGAGATATTTCTCCAATAAGAATCAATCTTGTAGCCATAAATCTTACGAACCCCTTTGTAACGAACTAAAACATCCTTTACAAAATCGTAGCGATCTTCTTTTGCACAACGCTCTAAAATCTCAATCAAATGTCTTCTACGAATAATATAAACACCGATGGAGATGTTGTTGCTCTGTGCTACCAGAGGTTTTTCTTCAAAATCAATGATTCTTTCATCTTCGTCTAATTTTAACACACCAAATCTGGTAAGATCGTCATCCGTATCTTTTAACTGTGTATAAACAACAGTGATATCTGCATTCTTTTCGATGTGTTTTTTCAGAACCTCATTGTAGTCCATCTTGTATACACCATCGCCAGCAGCGATGATTACATATGGCTCATGGCTCTTTTTAATAAAGTCAATATTCTGATAAAGTGCATCTGCTGTACCCTGATACCAGTAATTGTTATCTTTTGTCTGAGTTGGTGTAAATACATAGAGTCCGCCCTGTTTACGGCCGAAATCCCACCATTTGCTGGAGCTTAAATGTTCATTTAAAGAACGAGCATTAAACTGTGGGAGAACTGCTACACGGGAGATCTTGGAATTGGTCATATTGCTGAGCGTAAAGTCGATTGCGCGATAACTACCTGCAACCGGCAAAGCAGCGATTGCTCTCTTATCGGATAACTTTCCAATTCTCTTGTTATTACCACCTGCTAAAATAATACCTATTGCTTTCATCTATGCCACCTGCCTTCTACTGTCTGATAATGGATTCTCCACTGGCGAGCACGCCATCCGGATAATCTTCTGCGGTTGTAATACCAACGATTGCAACGTTTTTACCAATCTTAACATCTGCAGGAATGACAGAGTTTTCACCGATTGTTACAAGGCCACCAGCGTAAACTTTTTCTTTAAACTTGTTAGGAGCTTCCTCACCAACACAAAGTTCAGAATTCTCACCGATGACACAATTCTCTGCAATGATGGAACGATCTACTTTAGCTCCTGCCTTAATCACAGTGCCCTGCATGATGATGGAGTTTGTTACAACAGCACCCTCCTCAATGGTTACACCTGCACCAATAACAGACTTAGAAACTTCACCATAGATTTCTGTTCCTTCACTGACGATACATCCGCTTACCTTAGCATTCTCAGAGAAGTACTGTGGTGGAATGATATCGGTCTTTGTATAGATTCTCCAGAATTCTTCATAAAGGTTGAATTCAGGAATAATGTCGATTAATTCCATATTTGCTTCCCAGTAGGAAGATAATGTTCCAACATCTTTCCAATATCCCTGGTAATTGTAAGCCATAATCTTATCGCCTCTTTCATGGCAATAAGGAATAACATGCATACCAAAGTCACAGCCTGGCTGTTCGGATAAAGTGGTAAGTGCTTCTTCCAAAACATCATAATCAAAGATATAGATACCCATGGAAGCCTTGTTGCTTCTTGGAACCGCTGGTTTCTCTTCAAAGTCAACCACGCGATTATTTTCATCTGTAATAACCAGACCAAAACGGCTGGCTTCTTCCCATGGAACTTCATAAGTTGCCAGTGTGATCTTGGCATTATTTTTCTTATGGAAGTCAAGCATCAGTTCATAATCCATCTTATAAATATGGTCACCGCCTAAGATGGCAACATACTGTGGATTATAATATTTCATGAATTCAAGATTCTGGTAAATGGCGTTCGCTGTTCCAGTATACCAATCGGTATTCTCACTCTTCTCATATGGAGGAAGTACAGTAACACCACCAATATTTCTATCAAGATCCCAAGGGATACCGATTCCAATATGCTGATTCAAGCGAAGTGGCTGGTACTGTGTCAGTACACCAACGGTATCAATTCCGGAATTAATACAGTTACTTAATGGGAAATCGATAATTTTATATTTTCCACCAAATGATACTGCAGGCTTTGCCAGCTTAGATGTAAGCACGCCAAGGCGGCTTCCCTGTCCACCTGCTAATAACATTGCTATCATTTCTTTCTTTATCATAAAGAATCACCCCTTTGTCATATAGTCAATATTATACCATTCCATCATGGAAAATAAAAGCATTTTTGCCAAATTCCAAAGAAAAAACCACCATTTTTATGTCATTTTACATAATACTTACACATATAAAATACTTGTAAAGCTCCTGAAAAGCCAATTTTATCCCTTCCCTACAGATTTAAAATACTTTTAAAATTTGAATGCTTGAATCTGTAGCATGGGTGCGATATACTAAGAAAAATAAGATGATAACCCTAGAATAAAAGGAGAAAATATATGTACACAGTTCAGTTCGATCATCCGATTCATGTTCATTTTATGGGAATCGGTGGAATCAGCATGAGTGGCCTTGCTGAAATTTTATTAAAAAGACATTTTACAATCAGTGGCTCCGATATGAGAGAATCCGAGATGACAAACCATCTTTCCTCCATCGGGGCAAATGTTATGATTGGCCAAAAAGCATCCAACATTACCGACGATATTGACTTAGTCGTTTACACTGCTGCCATCCGTGAAGACAATGAAGAATTCGCAGCGGCAAAAGCAAAAGGACTTCCTATGATGACCCGTGCCACATTACTTGGTCAGATTATGTCCAACTATCTTCGTTCCATCGCTGTTGCAGGAACCCATGGAAAAACTACAACAACTTCCATGATGTCCCACATCCTTCTTGAGGCAGCAACCGATCCTACTATCAGCGTTGGTGGTATCCTTGATCTCATTAAAGGAAACATTCTTGTTGGGAAATCCGATGTTTTCTTAACTGAAGCCTGCGAATACACCAACAGTTTCTTAGAATTCTTCCCGCTGTATTCCATCATTTTAAATGTGGAAGAAGACCACATGGATTTCTTCAAAGATATCGATGATATCAAGAATTCCTTCCATAAATTCGCTTCCCAAACAGCAGAAGATGGTCTCATTATCATCAATGGTGACATGGAACATACTGATGACATCCTTTCTGGCTTAACTCAGAAATCTGTTACTTTCGGTTTAAAAGAAGGCAACAATTACACTGCCAAAGACATCTCCTATGATGATAATGGAAATGTCTCCTACACTCTCTATGTGGATAGCGAAAAAAAATACCGTGTCATCCTTTCCGTAAAGGGAGAACACAATGTGCTCAATTCTCTTTCTGCCATTGCATGTTCAGAAGCCATGGGCTTAGAGAAAGATGCCATCTTACGTGGCCTTGCTTCCTTTGGTGGAACCAAACGTCGCTTCGAATACAAAGGTTCCTTAAAAGGTGTTACTGTAATTGATGACTACGCTCACCATCCAACAGAAATCGCTGCTACCATCACAGCAGCTCAAAAATATCCTCATGATGATTTATGGATCGTATTCCAGCCACATACCTACACAAGAACCGCTGCCTTCTTAGAAGACTTCGCTAAAGTGCTCTGCGCTGCAGACCACGTGGTTCTCGCCGATATCTATGCGGCCAGAGAGCCAGACACCGGCTTAGTATCCTCCATGGACATCGTAAATCTCATGAAAGAAGCTGGCGCAGATGTATACCACTTCCCAAGCTTCGATGAAATTGAAAACTTCCTTCTCACCGTATTAAAAGGTAACGATCTCTTAATCACTATGGGTGCCGGAGACGTTGTAAAAATCGGGGAAGAACTTCTTAATATGTAAAAGTTTTAAAACGCCCACTGCCTCTTGGCAGCTTGGGCGTTTTGATTACTTTTCTCCTCTCTCCGACCACTTCTCCCGGCGGCTTGGGCGTTCTGATCGCATTTCTCCTCTCCTCGACCATTCCGTGGCCATGCCTCTTTCCTGTTTGGGTGAATTCAAAAAAAATGACAAAGGATCCTTTCAGATTCTCTGCCATTTTCGTATTGTTTTATGATTTTCGGGACATTCAAGGGCCCTCACAGAACCGCCTACATAGATAACTCTCTAATCTGAGTCAACGTATCAAATGCCTCTTTCATGTCAATTTTAATTAATTTATTCTGAATATTATAAATATTACGATAATATTTAGTATTTTCTTCCTTTGGCTGGTAAACCTTCTTCGTCTCTAGCCAGCTATCAAAACTTTCGCTTAAATTCTCAATATCTCCAACTGCATAAGCTGCGGTTACAATATTGGTCATGACAGCGCCGCCTGCTTTTTTCAAAGTGACAACCTCGCTATTTAACATATCGGATTTAATCTGATTCCAAAGGTCACTACGGCTACCACCTTCGGTGATAGTGATATGATCAAGATTAACGCCCGCTGCACGATAGATATCGGTTACGCCGATGTAATCATAGCCAATCGCTTCTAAGACCGCACGCCACATCGTTGCCTGGTCTGTGTCAGTGGTAACGTTTAAGAAAGCACCACTGGCATTGGCAATGTCACCATTTCCTAAAGTAAGATATGGGAGAAAAAGTACACCGTTTGAACCAACTGGAACCTTGGAAGCAAGGTCAGATAAGATATCATAATAGTCCCCGTTGTCAGCCTGGTCGCAAACATTATCACGATACCAGCGAAGAGATAAACCACCAGTGCGGATAAATCCCCAATAGAAATAAGTATTTTCCATTGTTCCACTGTTGAAGATTAAACCGGATTCTGGAGTGGAGAGCTCTGGCTTAATACCATCTGTGGACACGCAGAACATGGCACAGGTTCCTGCAACATCTGCTGCCATATTAGGACCAGTGAGACCACAGCCAATCATAGACTGCATGGTATCTCCAGCGCCTGCACAGATTGGGGTTCCTTCCATGAGACCAGTGAATTCTGCCATTTCTTTGGTCAATCTACCGATGATATCCCATGGCTTCACAATCTTTGGCATATAAGAAATATCGATGCCAAGAATATCAAGCTGTTCCTTGGACCATTCTTTTTTATATACATCATAACCTAAACCCCATCCAGACATGGCACCCCAGTCAATGAATGCATCTTCTGCTTTTAATCCAGCAAGACGGGAAAGAACATATGGAGCATTATGCATGAATTTCTTACCATTTTTACAGAATTCTTCATGGTTAGCAAAAAACCATCTTGCAAACATGGCTGGAAACATACAGTTTGGAATCGCATTCCCTGTTTCCCTTGCCCATATATCATAATTTTTCGCTGTAAGCATCTCAACATCTTCCTGGGTACGGGAATCCAGATAATTAATATACGGTGTAATAGCCTGTCCATTTTCATCAACACCAACGATACCACAGATAATACCATCTCCAAAAATAGCGCGAATCTCAGATGAATCCACCCCTTTGCTTTTAGCTTCTGCCACACAGTCACGAATTCCTTTTTTTACGGCATCCAGATATTCATCGGCATTCATCTCTACCCAGCCTGGCTGTGGATAATAAAGATAAGTTGGATAATTGCTCTCAGCGATACATTCCATTTCAAGATTATAGATGACTACTTTTACGCTCTGTGTACCGGCATCAAAACCGATATAATACTTTCCTTTTTCATTCATAGTAAGACTTCCTTTCATTATGTACAAATTTTATGATTGTAGAAAAATCTTCTTGAAAAAAAGAAAAGCCCCGAGTGACTAACTCAGGGCTTATAAATCATATAATATGTAAATAATAAAAATCTCTTCCATCTCAGAAAATCGTTCCATCACATTCACAGAAACTCTTCATAATGAAATCTCATTCTTAGAGTATAAAACCGTTTCTGTCATGTGATTCTTTATCATTTACGTATCATAACTCCTCTACCATCCGGACTATACCGTCGGCTCCAGAATCGCACTGGATCATGCCATAAGGCTCGCGGGCTTATACACAAAGTACACACCGCCGGTCAGGAATCTCACCCTGCCCCGAAGACTTATTCTACTAACAAGAAATATTATACTCCTCCTCCTACTATCATACAAGATATTTTTTCCAAAATCTTCCCGTATTTAACAGATATTATCGCTTTTTCTATGTGAATATCCTTATAAATATTTATTCATAAGAAAGAGTTATCCCATGTATCCACAAATTTTTGGGGACTTCTGTGCCTTTTTTTTGAAGAAAATATAATTTCCACGATTCGTTCAATGATTGTCCACACAAAATCTTGTGATTTTTCCCACTATATATTGAATAATTATCCCTTTTCATTTCTAAAAAAGCCCTATATCTATGATTTGCGCAAAACTATCCACAAACTTATCCACATTATCCACATTTTCCTGACCTTGTGGAATTCCCATAGTTATCCACACTCATCTGTGGATAAGCATGTCTTTCCAAAACTATGATTTTTTTAAGTTCTATGGTATAGTATTTAATGCCGAAAGGAAGGTAATATACTATGAATCCCTTAAAATTCACAAATAATATACAATCCGGCATCACAGTGATTTCCAACGAATTCATTGATCAGTATATGGGAAAAGCAGATGGCGAATTTGTGAAGATCTATCTTCTCATGCTCCGTCTGATGAACCAGGGTAGCTACAAAGGTCCGGAACAGCTTGCTGACGTGCTTGATCTTACACAGAAGGATGTTCTTCGCGCCTTGAAATACTGGGAAAAAGAAGGACTTTTGACAAGCTCATCTTCTGAGTTAGAGAGAACGGCAGAAGAAAAGACATCCACAAAAGAAACTATGGAAGCTATCAATCCTGATATTGCCATCACAGTACCAGCGGTTCCTGATAAGATCGAGATTACACCAAAAGAATTAAGCAATTCCATTGATCAGACAGATCTTGGTCAAATCATTTACATGGCTGAAGCCTACATCGGACGTCCTCTGTCTCATAAAGAGCTGATCAGTTTCTATTACATGGAAAACCAGCTTCATTTTCCACAAGATCTTTTGGAGTATCTGGTAGAATACTGTGTAACAAAAGGAAAAAAGAGTGTTCGTTACATGGAAAGTGTTGCCATCAACTGGTATCAGCAACGGATTGATACCGTAAAAAAAGCGAAGGAGCAATCCGCCGCTTACACACAAAATGTATTTCCGGTTATGAAAGCATTTGGTATATCTGGCAGAAACCCAGCTCCATCGGAACTTGAATTTATCAACAAATGGAATGAGATGGGCTTTGACACTTCCATATTAGAGGAAGCCTGCAATCGTACCATGCTCAGCACCCATCAGGCTAGTTTTCCATATGCCAATCGTATTTTAGAAGAATGGAAGAAACAAGGTGTGCGTACTTTGGATGATATCCATGCCCTTGACCAGAATTTTCACGCTTCCAAACCAGCAAATGGAAATGGAATACCAGACCCCAAAAAAGCATCCAACAATGCTTTCCATAACTTTGAACAACGTTCCTATGACTATGATGATTTAGAAGCCCGCCTTCATAATCTTTCGTAGCAGGAAGGAGAATATGCATGGGAGTAACATCCACCCAATACAGAGAAATTCTAAATGAATACGATCAGATTCGTAGAGACAATGAATTGATACAGCAGAATCGTCAGGAGGAAATCTACGAAAAGATTCCTGACATCCAGACCATCAATGAAACCATTGCCTCCGAATCCATAAAAGCAGCCAAATCCATGCTCTTTCATCCGGAATCTAAGGAACAGCCCGCACTCCATGATAAAATAGTGTCTCTGACCCGACAAAAAAGAGAGTTGTTGATTCGCGGAGGCTATCCGGCAGATTATTTGGATCCCATCTATCGATGCAGCTACTGCAAAGATACCGGTTATGTTCAACAGGACCGATGTTTCTGCTTTGAAAACAAAATCCGAAACATTCTTTTTGAACAGTCCAATCTTACCGAAGCCATCAAAGAACATAATTTTGACACTTTCCAGATTCGTTATTATTCCAATGAGATCCCTGCAGGAGCTAAGCTGTCCCCAAGACAAAATATGTATAAGGTTCTTGACCTTTGCAAGGAATACCTGAAAACATTCTCCAGCAAGCCCGGGCAAAATCTTCTGATTCATGGCAATGCCGGGGTGGGCAAGACATTTCTTTCTACCTGTCTTGCTGCAGAAGCGATTAAAGCAGGTCATAGCGTTCTCTATCTCACGTCCTACCAGCTTTTTGAGCAATTGGCAGAATACACATTCCACCGTGAGAAAAATCAAGAGAATCCCCGTCCACTTTTGATGGATACGGACCTTTTGATCATTGATGACCTGGGAACAGAAATGAATAATTCTTTCATTAATTCTGAACTTTTTCTCTGCATTAATGAGCGTATTCTAAACAAAAAATCAACAATTATTAACACGAATTTTTCCTTAAAGCAAATAAATCAGACCTATACTGAAAGAATTTCGTCTAGATTGATACAGTTTTATACAATTCTACACATTTACGGAGAAGATATTCGCATAAAAAAGGCATTTTCGACCATTGACGAATGATGCTAAAAAGTGTTATAAAAAGTTTGATAAGACTTACTATATTAAAGATAAATCCATAAAGGAGTATATTTTCAACATGAAAACAGTCGATAATAAATTTAATTCAATCCCTTCAGGTAAACTTGGTATCATCGTTCATCCTAGCTGTGAAAAGCTTGGTAATATGATTGATAAATACATCGTTGATTGGCGTAAGAACCGTGAGACATCTGAGAGCGAAGCCATTCATTTCCAGGATTATGCACGCGATACATTCATCATCAAATGTACATGTTCCCGTTTTGGTACCGGTGAAGCAAAAGCTCTTCTTCACAGCTCTGTTCGTGGCGCTGATCTTTATATTTTAGCAGACGTATTAAACTATAGCTTACAGTATAAAGTATGTGGTCACATGAACCACATGTCTCCTGATGATATTTATGCTGATATTAAACGTATCATTGCAGCAGCTTCCGGTAAACCAAGAAGCATCACTGTAATCATGCCTTTCCTTTATGAAAGCCGCCAGCATAAGAGAAGCTCCCGTGAATCCTTAGACTGTGCATTCGCATTACAGGAACTTGCCAACATCGGTGTTGACAACATCCTCACTTTCGATGCTCATGATCCACGTGTACAGAACGCAATTCCATTAAAAGGTTTTGATAATGTAATGCCTACATACCAGTTCTTAAAAGCTCTTCTTCACAATATGCATGATCTTCACATCGACAATGATCATCTCATGGTAATCAGCCCGGATGAAGGTGCTATGAACCGTGCTATGTACTTTGCAAACGTGCTTGGCGTAGACATCGGTATGTTCTACAAACGTCGTGATTACTCTGTAGTTGTAAATGGACGTAACCCTATCGTTGCTCACGAATTCCTCGGTGCTTCTGTAGAAGGAAAAGACGTTTTAATCATCGATGATATGATTTCCTCCGGTGAAAGTATGCTTGACGTAGCAAGAGAATTAAAACGCAGAAAAGCAAACCGTGTAATCTGCATCTCCACATTTGGTATGTTCACAAATGGACTTGATTCTTTTGATCAGGCATTTAAAGATGGTACTATCTATCGTGTTACTACAACAAACAGTACTTACCAGACTCCAGAATTATTAGAAAGAGAATGGTATATCAGCACTGATGTATCCAAATATATCGCATTATTAATTGACTCCATGAACCATGGTGCATCCATCTCCCGTATTCTTAATCCACACGATCGTATTAAAAATCGTCTTGCAGAATACGAACAGTTCCATGATATTCAGTAATTGAAGATAAGATAATTTCTTTCCTTTAGAGGCTGTCACGCTATAGCAATGTCATTAATTTAAGATAACCTATTAGGAATCTCATATCAACATATGGTATGGGGTTCCTAATAGGTTATCTTAAATTAATGACATTGGACCATAAGATGTGGCAACCCCTTTTTCGGATTATTTTATACAATTTTCAGGTCATTCGAAGGCCGCCTAGCCGCCTACAATTTACTCAGCACCTTTCTTTACTTCTGCTGCATGTTCAGCCTGAATATCTGGCCAGAAGGAAAGCATTGGTTCGATATCTTTTCCATGGAGATGACGTGCAACATAGTTCTTTGTAATTTCGTATACCTGTGGAGATAATACAACTACACCAATTAAGTTAGGAAGCATCATGAGACCATTGAATGTATCTGCAAGATCCCATGCAAGGTTATCACCCATAACAGCACCACCGAAGATGGCGATTACGAAGATAATTTTGTATGCTAAAGTTGCTTTTTCACCAAGTAAGAACTCACATGCTTTTGAACCATAATGGCTCCAGCCAAGTGCTGTGGAGAAAGCGAATAACATGATCGCAATGGCTACGAAAGCAGCACCTGCTTTACCAAAATGGATGGAGAAAACAGTGGAGATCATATTTGCTTTTGTGATTTCAATACCATTGAATTCTGTTACTGCCATACCTGTGTTAAGGTCAACAAGACCGGAAGATAATACTGTGAAAGCAGTTAATGTACAAACTACGATTGTATCAGCGAATACTTCGAAGATACCCCACATACCCTGACGGATAGGTTCTTTAACGTTGGAGTTAGAGTGTACCATAACGGAGGAACCAAGACCAGCTTCGTTGGAGAATACACCACGTTTCATACCCTGTTCGATTGCGAGTTTGATACCAGAACCGATGATACCACCAGTTGCAGCTTTCATAGCGAAAGCACCTTTAAAGATTGCAGTGAATACTGCAGGAATCATTGTTAAGTTAGATAAGAAGATATAGATTGTACCTACCATGTAGATTACTACCATGAAAGGAACAACTTTTTCTGTTACAGAAGCGATACGTTTTAAACCACCTACGATAACGAGTGCGGCTACGATCATTACTACGATACCTGTGATCCATGTTGGAACATTGAATACAGCCTGCATGTTACCAGAGATAGAGTTAACCTGTGTCATGTTACCAATACCGAAGGAAGCTAACAGACAGAAGATAGAGAAGAGGATACCAAGAATGTAACCGATTGTTTTACATCCTTTTTTCGCACCAAGACCATCTCTTAAGTAGTACATTGCACCGCCGGACCATTCATCCTTGCTGTTTTTACGACGGTAGAAGATACCAAGTACGTTTTCTGAATAGTTTGTCATCATACCAAAGAAAGCGATGATCCACATCCAGAATACAGCACCAGGACCACCTACGATGATCGCACCGGAAACACCTACGATATTACCAGTACCAACTGTTGCTGCAAGAGCGGTACATAAAGACTGGAACTGGGAGATTGATTTATCTGCAGTATGTCCAGTAACGTTTTTGTCTTTAAAAATAGCTCCGATTGTGTTCTTCATCCAGTGTTTGATATGTGTTAACTGGAAAAACTTTGTGAGGCATGTAGTAAGAACACCTACAAAACCTAATAAGATCAGTGCAGGCCAACCCCACACAATGTTGTTAACTATGCCATTGACATTTGACACAATTTGTAAGAATGCATCCATAACTTTTCCTCCTATATCCTTTTTGTTTGCATTTTCTCTCTTTTTATATGAAATGATCAATTTAAGCCATACCTGGCAAATGATTCATTTTTATAACAAAAAGAAAAGGTGTATCCGGATATACGGATACACCTGTGTTATTTACATAGAAAGGCGTACCAATATCTATCATCTATTATAAAACGCCTTTGTTCTATGAATTACTCCGTCCTTTTGCCTGAGAGATTCGAAAACATACCCTATGTTTCCTTGCCCCTTCGGCCGCTGACTTGCTACAGCTGTCTCCAGAGTGCAATCCATTGACAATCCTATCTTACGAAGATACCTGAGAGTGTTACTCCTTCGGTCGGAAAACCTGTTTCTTGCCAATTTCTCTTTGCACTTTATTCATTTTTTAACTTATTTTCAGATTCTACCATATAAAATGAATTTTGTCACCATAAAAAATTCATTTTATAGTATATTTTTTTGAACTTTTAAAAGTTTACTTATTCCATACCATAATGGTTTTACCCATACTTTTATGAATATCCAACTCGAATGCTTTTGTCATGTCTTTGATGGATTCTACTTCAACCACTGCACCAACGATATTACTGAGGTATCCAATGATTTCCGGATGTTTTTCATAAAGCTCTACGGTCTTTTCAAAGTCCGCACGGCTACTTCGGCTACTTCCATAAAGATGGAGACCTTTTTCAAGAACCATACGGGTATTGATTGGAATTGGGTATTCGGAAACACCCAACAAAGAGATGGTTCCTTCTGGATTGATCAAATCGATAATCTGACTAATCGCTTTCTGGGAAGGCTCAGATCCAACACACTCAATAGCATGGTCCACTGCAACACCTTCCGGAACATCCCACACAAGATAAGTCTCATCTGCAAAAGAAAATGTGCTTAACTTTTCACGGTCTGTACCAAAGATTAAAAGCTTGGTATCTGGGAACATATAATGGAAAAATAAAGATGTGATATAACCTAAGTTACCATCTCCCCAAACTCCAACCACATTTTTTCTTGCATGTGTAAAGCGGGCAAAACGATTGAGTGCCTGTACACTAACACTGACAATTTCTGTGAAGGCTGCCACTGTACGGTCGATATCCTGTGGAAGGCGAACGATTCGGTCGCGATCTAAAGCCACATTGTCCTGCATAAATCCATCAAAACCACTGGCACGGAACTTGGAGCTTCTCAAATAATTCTCACCGATGATATCATCTTTTTCCACTGGTGTATTAGGGATCATGACTACAAGTTCTCCCGGCTTAAATTCTCCAAGAGCATCATACACAACCTCACCGATTCCTTCATGGATTAAAGCCATAGGAAGTTTTTTGTCCAACACTTCCTGTGGGCGGCTTCCCTGATAGTATCTCTGGTCAGCATGACAGATGGATAAATGAGTTGGACGTACTACAACATCCTCACCATTTAAATCAATATCTTTAAATGCAACCTCAAAACGACGAGGTGCTACAAGACGATATACTGTATTTAACATAATTTATGTCTCCTTTTATTTGCCGTCACTCTCAATGAGAGTTTCAGCCACTCTAAGATCATATGGGTATGTAATCTTAATATTGAATACTTCACCCATAACAAGTTTTACTTTTTCTCCTTTGATTACAAAGATCTTACAAGCATCGGTTAAGATATCCTTTTCTGCATCGGTAAGGGTTTCATAAAGATCTTTTAACTTCTTCGCACGGAAAGATTGTGGTGTCTGTCCCTGATACATTTTAGAACGATCTGGAATATTACTGATAATTGTGTTATCTGCACTTTCAACAATGGTATCTGTTGCAGGAATAACAGTATCACAAGCACCATACTCGATGGCTGCCGCAATATTGTCCTCAATAATACGGTGTGTCAGGAAAGGACGTACGGAGTCATGTGTTACGATGATTGTATCATCATCTAAGCCGTACTCTTTTTCGATATAACGAATGGAATTCATGATAGTCTCATTACGAGTAGATCCACCTTCAATTACCACGATACGTTCTGTATTTTTTAAGCTCTTTTTAATAATATTTTTGGTATGATTAATCCACTGGGATGGTGTGAGAACGATTACTTTTTCAAACTGACTATTAATCACAAATTTTTCAAGTGTATGAACAAGGATTGGCTTGTCACCTAAAGTTAAAAACTGCTTTGGTTTTTCTACATTACCCATTCTGCTGCCGATTCCGCCAGCAAGTACTACTCCAAAAATCATATGAATCCTCCTATCAAATGATAATACGTAAAAACGTACTACCTCAATTACATATAAGGCAATTTTAAGCCATTCTAATACAAATAATAACCACTTTTACTAATTTGTCAAGAAAAGTCAAGACTCATTTCACAAAACATTCTTTGCAATCTGTCGCAAAAAAGATAGCAAAGGCTCTGCTTTTTCGTATTCGGGCATGAAATGTATCAGCAAATAAAGAATTCTGTCTGCCAAATCACTCATCAGATCCGGATCTTCCAAAATATCACAAATCATATGCACAAGACTTTCTTCTTTCTCTTCTTCAGATTCTTCCCGAGCCTCAATTTCATAACGAAATCTCAAGAGTGGAAGAAAATATGCCATAATCTCTAGAATCTGCAGCTCTTCTTCTTCCATCTCCTTAAATAAATCTTGCTCCATCATCATTTCACTGATGTTACCGTGAACCATGTGGCAATAATTTTTCACTGCTTCTCCATACTGCTCCATGGCATAGCGACAAATTCTTTCCTGCACATAAGATAATTCTGGAAGTTCCATCATAGAGCCAGAGTCTTCTTTCTCGGACAAACCAGCCATCTTCAGTAGTTCCTCTTCCATGGCCTCCCACATGATATCCATACTGCCAAAATACTCGGTCCACAGATTAAAATGAAGCCTTATCATATAGAATAGAATTTCTTTTTCTTCTATATAATATAGGTTTTCCTTATGTATTTTTTTATTGATTTCTCTCCCATCCATTTCCATCGGGAGTTCCAGTTTCATATCACAGATAGCCAGAAGTTTTTTGTTCATCTCATATTGATCTATCATATCCTGGTCCATATCATAGCCTATGATCACGTTCACATCTTCTGGCACTATCCTTCTACAAATGAAGTCTGTATCACACTCATTTTCTAATTTTTCAATCCATTCTCTGGATTTTTCTTCTTGATTGTTGCAAAGATATATTCGATCTGCCCCCGAAATCGCCAGCTCAACTGCAGCCACAAATAGAAGATCCTCCTCCCCAACCACTGCAAATGTGTGGCCTTTTGGAAGAATATCACGGGCCAAAAGCGCTGTTACAAGGCCCTTGGCTGCACTATTTTCTCCAACCAGCTCTCCTTCTCGATTTACAACAACATTTACCCGACCGCAAATCCTGGCAGACGGAGAGATTTCATCAAGATAGGGAAGAACCTCCTCCTGCAACTCGTCAGACAGATCAAAGCCATGCATTCCAAAAAGTCGCACACCGGCAAGCGCTTCTTCCAGTTTCTCCTTTTCGATGACAACATTATGATAAATATATTCCAAATCAGCATCCTGAAAACCAGCTTTTAAAACCTTTTCCATAAGAAGCCCATACTCATGATTTCCAAAGCTTGCAATCAGTCCTTTTTCATAATTTATTTCCAAATTTCGAACCTCTTTTCATAGATTGCACTTTCTTTGTAAAATTATACCATTGGCTTCAATCTATGAATAGTTTATTTTTTCTATTAACCAATCGTGTAATCGGTAAGGAAATATTAGTTTTCTTAAATTTTTAAGTTGACATTGTTACTTTAATAAGTTAGAATACTAAACGTGAAGAGCAATGATTGGGATACGTCGTTGTGAATCTTTCATTTCAGAGAGCTGTTGTTTGGTGTGAAACAGTATGGAAGCCACAAAGGACATCACCCATAAGCATCCCGCTGAACCTGTATTGGATATGCAGTATTAGGTGTGGACGGGTCCTCCCGTTAACGAGGTAAGCTGTGTTAGCAGTGGATTGAGTGGTCGCGTATGCGGCAAGTAGAGTGGTACCACGGAAATATGAATTTTCGCCTCTATAGATTTACTATCTATAGAGGCTTTTTTGTGCTACTTATACGAATTGTTCAGATCGTGAAAAAGAATTAATAAAAATATAATTTAGAATGGAGAACAAAATGAAAGATTTAATTGAAATCAGATGGCACGGCCGCGGTGGCCAGGGTGCAAAAACTGCTGCACTCCTTCTTGCAGACGTTGCTTTTGGTACTGGAATGTATGTACAGGGATTCCCTGAATACGGCCCAGAGCGTATGGGCGCTCCTATTACAGCTTACAATAGAATCAGTGCAAATAAAATTCGTGTTCACTCCAACATTTATGAACCAGACTATGTCGTAGTTGTAGATGAGACATTAATTGATTCTATTGGTGTAACAGATGGCTTAAAAGAAGACGGAGCAATCGTAATCAACACTGCTCGTCCTAAAGAAGAAATCCTTCCAAAATTAAATGGATACAAAGGACGTGTATACACTATCGACGCTCGCAAAATCTCTTTAGACGCACTTGGTAAATACTTCCCTAACTCCCCAATGCTTGCTGCAATCGTAAAAGTAACCGGTGTTATGGAAGAAGAAGCCTTCCTTGAATCCATGAGAAAATCATACGCACATAAATTTGCCTCAAGACCAGAAGTTATCGAAGGTAACATGAAGGCATTATTCTTAGCATTACAGGAGGTAAAATAATGGCATCCGATATCAATCGTTTAGGTTTAGATGTAAAATGGCAGGACATTTCCTTAGGATGTACCATCGTGGGAAGTGGAACTTCTGAAAGTTTTAAAACAGGGGAATGGAGAACAGATACCCCTAAATTTATCGTAGAAAAATGTAAACAGTGTCTTCTCTGCGCACCAGCTTGCCCTGACAGTGCAATTCCAGTAAAAAATGGAAAGCGTGGAGAGTTTGATTTAGATCATTGCAAAGGATGTGGAATCTGTGAAAAAGCATGCCCATTTCATGCAATTGAGATGTTAAAGGGGGTAAGATAATATGGCAATCAAAGAACGTTTATCCGGTAATGAAGCGGTAGCAATCGCTATGCGTCAGATTAACCCTGACGTAATGCCTGCTTACCCAATCACACCATCCACTGAAATTCCTCAGTATTTCACAACTTTCGTAGCAAATGGACAGGTAGACACAGAGTTCGTTCCTGTAGAAAGTGAACATAGTGCCATGAGTGCTTGTATCGGTTCTGAAGCCGCTGGTGCTCGTACCATCACTGCAACTTCTTCCTGTGGTCTCGCACTCATGTGGGAAGTATTAAATGTTGCGGCATCCGATCGTCTTCCAATCTGTTTAGCACTGGTTAACCGTGCTCTTTCCGGTCCAATCAATATCAACTGTGATCATTCTGATGCCATGGGCGCTAGAAACACTGGTTGGATCCAGTTATTTGCAGAAAACAATCAGGAAGCTTATGACAACATGGTTCAGGCTTACCGTATCGCAGAGCATAAAGACGTAATGCTCCCAATCATGGTTTGCCAGGACGGTTTCATCACAAGCCACGCTGTTGAAAATATCACTTTATTAGAAGATGAGCTTGTGAAAAACTTCGTTGGTGAATACGAACCAGAACATTATCTCTTAAAAGATGGCGAATCTTTACATTATGGCCCTTATGCTGTAACAAACTATGTTATGGAAGCACGCCGTGCTCAGATGCAGGGACTTCGTAACGCAAAACAGGTAACTCTCGATGTTGCTAAGGAATTCGCTGCTCTTTCTGGCCGTGAATATGGCTTATTTGAAGAATATCGTTTGGACGATGCAGATTATGCAATGGTAATCATCGGTTCTGCTGCTGGTACTGCAAAGGATGCCGTTGATGAATTAAGAGAAAAAGGTATCAAAGCAGGTATCCTTAAAATCCGTCTCTTCCGTCCATTCCCAGCAGAAGAAATCGCAGAAGCATTAAAAAATGTAAAATATCTTGCAATCATGGACCGTACCGAAGATTTCGAAACAAACTGCGGACCTCTCGGTTCCGAAGTAAAAGCGGCACTTTATAATAAAAACCTTCATCCAGCAGCACTCAACTACTGCTATGGCTTAGGTGGACGTGACGTAACTGTAGAAAGCCTTACTTCCGTATTCGAAGATCTCATGGAAGTGGAAAAAACAGGCGAACTTGGCGAAGTATATCGCTACTTATCTGTAAGAGAATAGGAGTATATATCATGGCTTATAATTTAAAAGAAACTTTAAATAAAGAAGAACGTCTTGCTCCTGGCCATAGAATGTGTGCCGGCTGTGGTGCAACCATTGCAGTACGTAACGTACTTCGCGGTCTCCACGAGGAAGACGAAGCGGTAATTACAAGTGCAACTAGCTGTCTTGAAGTTTCCTCTTTCATGTACCCATACACTGCATGGAAAGATTCCTTCATCCATAACGCATTTGAAAATGCCGGTGCTACATGTTCTGGTGTAGAAGCTGCTTACAATGCATTAAAAAGAAAAGGTAAAGTAAAAGGAACCCGTAAATTCATCGCATTCGGTGGTGACGGTGGTACTTATGATATCGGTTTCCAGTCCCTCTCTGGTGCTATGGAACGTAATCACGACATGGTTTATGTATGTTATGACAACGAAGCTTACATGAACACTGGTATCCAGCGTTCTTCTGCTACTCCAATGTACGCTGACACAACAACCACACCAGTTGGTAGTGTTTCTGATGGTAAACCTCAGAACCGTAAAGATCTTGCTCAGGTAATCGCTGCACATAATATCTTTGCCACAATGTCAAGTGATGAATTCAAAAGGGCAAAAAAATAACCCCTCTCCGCCAGGAGAAGGGTACTGTAAATAAACGTTATTAACTTTTTACAACATTGTCAGTCTCGATCTTATTCCGAATATCCTCTTTCGATTTTTTATACGCCGTATCATACCATTTCAGGAAATCCCCAAAAAGTTTTTCTTCAGCTTCGGCTCGTGCTTCGGCAGCATCTTTGATCTGGTCATAGCCGCCCAAGTAATAGCATTTTTGCTGAAACATAATCTGAGCGACCCACTTATGGCGTTTTTTGTTGTAATAGACACCACGGACTCCGCTGGTGTTTGTTTTATACATAACGCCTGGCTGGAGCATCTCCACACACGTGCCGTTTTCATAGTGGAGATTATTTTGTGGCTGACGCAGGCACCCACAGCTTTTCGTCCATCCGTTCTGCAGATTGGACTGGCGTACATCCAGTTCCTTTCCGCAGTCACATTTGCAGTGCCACAAATGGAAGCCGTTCTCTTTGCGGGCATAAGACAGAACCGTCAGTGCACCAAACCGTTTTCCCACCCAGTCTTTTAAAGGCGGTTTTTTTCCACAGCCGCAGCTTCTCACTTCGCCTGTGATCAGTCTCCGCTTTGTTGTCTCGATTTCCTCCCCACAATCACACTGGCAGAGCCAGAGGGGATTGCCATCTTTTGCTTTATTTCCGGAGCGGCCTTTGACAAGCAGTTTTCCAAAATGATATCCTGTTAAATCTTTGACTCCTTCATAGGGAGATGGTTCACATCCGCAGCTAAAAATTGCACCCGGTTTTAACCGGCGGCTTTCTACCAATATTTCGTTTCCACATTCGC
>JAUNNI010000072.1 GCA_030531555.1 Eubacteriales bacterium
CAGGCAGTTCTTTGTGGTGGTGTTTGTGCATTAATGCAGGCTGGTTTCGAAACATTAACAGAAGCTGGTTACGATCCACGTAATGCATACTTCGAATGTATCCATGAAATGAAACTTATCGTTGACCTTATTTACCAGTCCGGTTTCGCTGGAATGAGATACTCCATCTCCAACACAGCTGAATATGGTGATTACATCACAGGTCCTAAGATCATTACAGACGAAACAAAGAAAGCTATGAAGAAGATCCTTTCCGATATCCAGGATGGTACATTCGCAAAAGACTTCTTATTAGATATGTCTGACGCTGGTTCTCAGGTTCACTTCAAAGCTATGAGAAAATTAGCTGCTGAACATCCATCAGAAAAAGTTGGCGAAGAAGTTCGTAAACTTTACAGCTGGAACGGCGAAGAAAAATTCATCGATAACTAATAGAGGCGCCAAGCCTTTACAACAGGTCTATGCTAAGATGCGTAGACCTGTTTTTTTGTAGAAAAGGCCATCCTGGGGGATTCGGACAGAAAAAACAGCTCACCTTCCCTTCCTCCATTTTCCCCTAGCACAATCTGCCAAACTGTGGTATGATAAATTGATATACTGTCAGTTGATAGTTCCAAAAATTTACATTATAGGTTTTTGGGTTGAAAGGGATCATGGTATCCCATAGATATTTTCGAATCAAGAAAAAACAGGAGGAAATGATGCTGAAGGAAAAAAGTTTTAGAAACTATACGTTAGAACAGCATAAGAAGCTTGATGAGCTTCACGGAGAAGGTTACGTTCTTCGCCATAACAAGACTGGCGCCCGTGTTCTTCTCGTAGAAAATGATGACAATAATAAGGTCTTCCATATCGGTTTTCGTACACCACCTTGTGATGATACTGGTGTGGCTCATATTTTGGAACATTCCGTTCTTTGTGGCTCTGCCAAGTTTCCATCCAAGGATCCGTTTGTGGAGCTGGTAAAGGGATCATTGAATACATTCTTAAACGCCATGACATATTCTGATAAAACAGTTTATCCGATTGCCAGCTGTAATGCACAGGATTACCACAATCTCATGCATGTTTATCTGGATGCAGTTTTTTATCCGAATATTTATAAAAAAGATGAAATTCTGAAACAGGAAGGATGGCATTATGAAATCGATAGTCCGGATGGGGAATTGAAATTCAATGGTGTTGTATACAATGAAATGAAAGGGGTTTATTCTTCTCCAGATTCTGTTTTGGAACGTAAGATTCAGTCGGCATTATTGAAGGATACACCATATGCTTATGAATCTGGTGGAGATCCGGATGCCATTCCAGCTTTAACCAGAGAGATGTTCCTTGATTTCCACAGCAGATATTATCATCCATCCAACTCATATATTTATCTTTATGGTAATGTGGATTTTGAGAAAGAACTGGCATTTATTGACGAAGAATATTTAAGCCATTTTGATTATAAAAAGATTGATTCTGAGATTGCATTGCAGCCTCCATTTGCTGCACCAATTGTAGAAAAGGATACCTATTCTGTTTCTGAAGGAGAAGAGGAAGGAATTCTTTTAAGTTATAATGCCCTTGCCGGGGATAATGGAAATATGGAAGAGATGATGGCATTACAGATTCTCGATTATGTTCTTTTATCCATGCCTGGCGCACCAGTGAAGAAAACACTGATTGAAAAAGGGCTTGGTAAAGATATTGACAGTTATTTTGATGGGGGAATCCAGCAGCCAACTTTCAGTATCATTGCAAAAAATGCTCCAGAAGGAAAAGAAGAGGAATTTATCCAGACCGTCGAAGAAGCTTTGAGAAAACAGGTAGAAAATGGTATCAATAAAAAGGCCATCTTATCCTGCATCAATAGCTTTGAATTCAAATATCGTGAAGCGGATTTTGGCAGATATCCAAAGGGGCTTATTTATGGGTTGAATTTCTTCAACACCTGGCTCTATGATGACAGCAAGGCTTTAGAGCTTGCCGATTCTATTCCTGTGCTTGTTAACCTGAAAAAGAAAGTGGAGGAAGGTTATTTTGAGTCTTTGATTACAAAATATTTCCTCAACAATACACATAAAGCGTATGTTTATCTTTATCCGGAAGCAGGAAAGAATGAACGTCTGGAAAATGAATTGAAAGCTCAGCTTAATATGATCAAATCCACACTTTCCAAGAAACAGATTCATCTTCTCATTGAAGATACGAAGAATCTGAAGATCTTCCAGGAAACTCCTTCTACACAGGAAGAACTGGAGAAGATTCCAATGCTTGATGTAAAGGATATTTCCAGAAAAGTTCTTCCATTTTCCAATGAAGAGCTGGAAATCGGTGGTATTCCAGCGGTTGTACATCGTTATGATACCAATGGAATCGCATATTTTAACTTCAATTATGATATGACAGAATTACCGGAAGAATTGATTCCTTATGCTACCCTTTTGGTGGAAATCTTCCGTTATGTCGATACAGAAAATTATACTTATAATGATCTGGCAACAGAGATTAACTTAAAGATTGGTGGTATTTCCTTCTCCACAGGAATGACAGCTTTACTTTGGAAGAAAGATGGATATCGTCCATATTTCAATGTTCGTATGAAATGCCTGGAAGATCAGATCAGTGATGGTATGGAATTGATGAAGGAAATCATGTTCCGTTCCCATATTGAGGATACCAAGCGACTTGCTGAAATCCTTTCTGAGCTTGTTACTAAGATGGAAACAAAGATTCCGGAAGCAGGACATAATTATGCAGTGAACCGTGCCATGTCCTATGTGCAGCCTATGGCAAAATACAAAGAGATTGCAGAGGGTATTTCCTTCTTCCATTTCTTAAAAGATCTGGATAAAAACTTCGATGCGAAGAAAGACATGATTGTAAAACAGCTCTGGAGAGCCGTATACTGCATCTTCCGTAAGGAAAATCTTACACTTAGTTTGACAGGAACTTTCCAATTCAAAAATCTTCTTCAGGGAAGAATTCTTGACTTTGTGAAATTGCTTCATACTACACCATGTGTGAAAGCAGTTCCAGTGCTTTTTCCAAATAAGGATAATGAAGGATTTAAAACAGCAAGTAAAGTGCAGTATGTGGCAACAGCAGGTTATTTTGAAAAAGAAGGTCAAGAATACACAGGTGCGCTTCGTGTTCTTCGCATGATTTTCTCCTATGAATACCTGTGGATCAACATCCGTGTCACCGGTGGTGCATATGGATGTATGTGTAATTTCTCCACAACAGGTTATGGCTATTTCACATCCTACCGTGATCCGAACCTGGCAGAGACCATGGATGTTTATAAAAAAGCAGCAGATTATGTTCGCAACTTTGATGTAAATGATCGAGACATGCAAAAATACATTATCGGTACCATCAGTGGCATGGATATCCCAATGGGACCAGCAGCCCTTGGTGACCGTTCCTTCGCAGCCTACCAGTCTGGTGTGACTGTGGAAATGATTCAGAAAGAACGTGATCAGATCCTCGATACCACACAGGAAGATATCCGTAAGCTTGCACCATATATCGAATCCATGATGGGAGCAGATACCATCTGTACCATCGGAAATGAAAAGAAAATTGTCGACGCTTCTGAATTATTTGGAAGCATTCGAAGCCTTAGCTAAAAGAAAGAGGGTAGAACATAGATGAGAGACGCATTTAAGTCTGGGTTTGTAACCATCATTGGAAGACCAAATGTGGGAAAATCAACGTTGATGAATCATTTGATTGGACAGAAGATTGCCATTACTTCCAGCAAGGCACAAACCACAAGAAATCGCATTCAGACGGTATATACCAGTGACCAGGGACAGATCGTGTTCCTGGACACTCCTGGGATTAACCGTGCGAAAAATAAATTGGGGGACTATATGCTGACCGCAGCAGAACGTACCTTAAATGAAGTGGATCTGATTCTGTGGCTGGTGGAACCTACCACTTATATTGGTGGAGGAGAACAGTATATCGTTGAGAAACTGAAAAATGTTAAGACTCCGGTATTTCTGGTGATTAATAAAACAGATACCGCGAGCCAGGAACAGATTCTGAAAGCAATTACCGCTTATAAAGACCAGGTGAACTTCGCAGAAATCATTCCGGTCAGTGCATTGGAAGGAACCAACACACCGGATTTGGTAAACACAATTTTCCAGTATCTTCCAGAAGGCCCGATGTACTATGATGAAGATACCGTGACAGATCAGCCGGAACGTCAGATTGTAGCAGAATTGGTGCGTGAGAAGGCACTTCGTTTACTTGACCAGGAGATTCCACATGGAATTGCGGTGGTAATTGAACAGATGAAGACCAGAAAACATGGAAATATCGTGGATATCGATGCCGTGATCGTCTGTGAGAGAGATTCCCACAAAGCGATTATCATTGGTAAAAAAGGTGCCATGATTAAAAAAATCGGCACTCAGGCCCGTGAGGAGATGGAGAACCTTCTGGATATGAAGGTTAATTTAAAAATGTGGGTCAAAGTTCGAAAAGACTGGCGCGACAGTGACATTCTCCTGAAAAACTACGGATATAACAAAAAAGAACTGTAAAGGCAGATCCCATGAGTGAAATCATAAAAGTGAGTGGGATTGTCATCGGTGTCTTTCCCATGGGAGAAAATGATAAAAGCCTGACCATTCTCACGAAAGAATGCGGGAAGATTTCTGTGGTTTCAAGAGGCTGCAAGCGTCCCAATCATCCACTTTTTGCTGCATCCAATGAGTATGTGTTTGGAGAGTTCGTTATTGCGCAGGGTAGAAAATTATCTTATTTGAACTCTGCGGAGATCCACAAATCCTTTGCCAACCTCCGTGAAAGTCTGGAAGGAATCTATTATGGAACCTACTTTTGTGAGCTGGCTTCCTACTTTACCATGGAGGGACAGGACGAGAGAAATATTTTAAATCTTCTTTATGTGACTTTCATGGCCATGGGCAGACAATTGATACCTTATCCCCTCATTCGAAGAATTTTTGAGTTCAAAATATTGCAATTTCATGGAATTGGAATTCAAAGTTTTTGCTGTGTTCACTGCGGAAGCGAGGAGGATCTGCACTATATTTCCTTTGAGGAAGGCGGCGTTTTATGTGAGCAGTGCAAGGTGTTGGCAGGGCAGAGAAGTATCCCGGAAAATGTACTTTATGTCTTGCAATATCTCAGTTCCTGCCCATTAAATGAGATATTTTCTTTCCGCTTGAAAGAGGAAGTTTTTATTGAATTTGACTGGCTTGTCAAACGTTTTTTTAAGACGCAGGTGGATCACCGATTCAAATCAGAGCAGATGTTGGACATGTTCTAGCTCATTTCCTTAAAATGAATAAAAAAATGCTTGAAATGTCATTATGAATTATGTAGAATTAAATTTGAGAATTTTTGAAAAATAGAAAGACTATGAGGTAAATCATCATGGAAAAAACAATGGACAAGATTATCGCATTATCAAAAGCAAGAGGTTTCGTATATCAGGGTTCTGAAATCTACGGTGGACTTGCAAATACATGGGATTACGGTAACCTTGGTGTAGAATTAAAGAATAACGTAAAAAGAGCTTGGTGGAAAAAATTCATCCAGGAAAGCCCATATAATGTAGGTGTTGATTGTGCGATTCTTATGAATCCACAGACATGGGTAGCTTCCGGTCATCTCGGTGGCTTCTCTGATCCTCTTATGGATTGTAAAGAATGTAAAGAACGTTTCCGTGCTGACAAGATCATTGAAGATTTCGCAGCAGAGAATGGTATTGAGCTTACATCTTCCATCGATGGATGGACTCAGGAACAGATGAAAGATTTCATCGAATCCCATAACGTTCCATGTCCATCTTGTGGAAAACATAACTTCACAGATATCCGTCAGTTCAACCTTATGTTCAAAACATTCCAGGGTGTAACAGAAGATGCGAAAAACACAGTATACCTTCGTCCTGAAACAGCACAGGGTATCTTCGTAAACTTTAAAAATGTTCAGAGAACATCCCGTAAAAAAGTACCATTTGGTATCGGCCAGATTGGTAAATCTTTCCGTAACGAAATCACACCTGGTAACTTCACATTCCGTACTCGTGAGTTCGAACAGATGGAACTTGAATTCTTCTGCAAACCAGATACTGACCTTGAATGGTTCGCATACTGGAAAGATTACTGCGTAAACTGGTTAAAAGATCTCGGCATCAAAGATGACGAAATGAGAATCCGTGATCATGATCAGGAAGAATTATCCTTCTATTCTAAAGCAACATCCGATATCGAATTCTTATTCCCATTTGGCTGGGGTGAATTATGGGGTATCGCAGACCGTACAGACTACGACTTAACATGTCATCAGAACGTATCTGGTGAAGATATGTCCTACTTCGATGATGAAGAAAAGAGAAAATACATTCCATTCGTAATCGAGCCATCCCTTGGTGCTGACCGTGTAACTTTAGCATTCCTTTGCGCAGCATACGATGAAGAAGAAATCAAACCAGGCGACGTTCGTACTGTAATGCATTTCCATCCTGCACTTGCACCAGTTAAGATTGGTGTGCTTCCACTTTCCAAGAAATTAAATGAAGGTGCAGAAAAAATCTTCCATGAACTTTGTAAGACATACAACTGTGAATTCGACGATCGTGGAAATATCGGTAAACGTTACCGCAGACAGGATGAAATCGGTACTCCATTCTGTATCACATACGATTTCGAATCCGAAGAAGATGGTGCTGTAACAGTTCGTGACCGTGACACAATGGAACAGGAAAGAGTTAAGATTGAAGATCTGAAAGCATACTTCGAAGAGAAATTTGCATATTAATGGGAAGAAAATATAAAAAATAGAATGAAATACTTGATTTTTTTAAGAATCAGTTGTATTTTAATACTAAATTTTATAGTTTATTATTCAAAAAATGAGAAGAAATGGCGTTCGCGAATCAAAAGATTCTCGGACGCTTTTCCATTTTTGATTGGTTAAAATGATAGACAGGGAAAGGAATCCATATCATGAAAACAAATGTAAAAGAAATCTTCGGATCAAACGTATTTAATGATGCGGTAATGAAAGAAAGACTTCCAAAATCTGCTTATAAAAAAATGAAAGCGATGATTGAAGCCGGTGCAGATCTTGATCCTGAAGTAGCCGATATTATTGCCCATGAGATGAAGGAGTGGGCCATTGAAAAAGGAGCAACGCATTATTCTCACTGGTTCCAGCCACTGACAGGAATCACAGCGGAAAAACATGATGCTTTTATTGATCCTCAGAGCGATGGTACAACTTTACTCCGTTTCTCAGGAAAAGAGCTGGTGAAAGGGGAACCAGATGCATCCTCCTTCCCATCTGGTGGCTTACGTGCAACTTTTGAAGCACGTGGATATACCGCATGGGACTGTACTTCCCCAGCCTTTATTAAAGAAACTCCTCATTCCACCATCCTGTGCATTCCAACTGCCTTCTGTTCTTACAAGGGAGAAGCGCTTGACAAAAAGACACCGCTTCTTCGTTCCATGCAGGCACTTGATGTACAGGCATGTCGTATCTTACGATTATTTGGAAAGAATGTAAAACATGTTACACCATCCGTTGGTGCGGAACAGGAGTATTTCTTAGTTGATAAGAAAAAATTCTTAAAACGTAAAGACCTGATCTTTACTGGAAGAACTTTATTTGGTGCCATGCCTCCAAAAGGCCAGGAGATGGATGACCATTATTTTGGAACGATTCCAGAGCATATTTTAGAGTTCATGGAGAAATTCAATGAAGAACTTTGGAAGCTTGGAATCTCAGCCAAGACGCAGCATAATGAGGTAGCTCCTGCCCAGCATGAAATTGCACCAATTTATGATCAGAATAATATTGCAACAGACCACAACCAGCTTGTGATGGAAACCGCTCAGAGAGTGGCAGATGAAGTAGGTCTTCGTTGCCTTCTTCATGAAAAACCATTTAATGGAATCAATGGTTCCGGAAAACATGACAACTGGTCCATGTGTACCGATAAAGGTGAAAACCTTTTAGATCCTGGTAAGAGACCACACGAAAACATGCAGTTCTTATTATTCTTAGTTGCCATCCTTCGAGCTGTTGATGAATATGCAGGATTACTTCGTGTTTCCGCATCTACACCAGGAAATGATCATCGTCTTGGTGCCAACGAAGCTCCACCGGCAATCATCTCCGTTTTCCTTGGAGAACAGTTAGAAGACGTAGTAGAACAGCTGATTGATTCTGGAACAGCTACCAGCTCTCTTGTGGGAGAAAAATATGATCCGGGCGTATCTTCTCTTCCAACATTCAGAAAAGATGCCACAGACCGTAACAGAACTTCCCCATTTGCTTTTACTGGAAATAAATTTGAATTCCGTATGGTTGGCTCTACCCAGTCTATTTCTGACCCTAACGTGGTTCTGAATACAATCGTTGCAGAAGTATTATGCGATATGGCAGATGAATTGGAAAAAGCTACTGATTTTAAAATGGCGCTTCATGACATCATTAAGAATACCATCTCTGCCCATAAGAGAATTATCTTCAATGGAAATGGCTATGCCGATGAATGGATTGAAGAAGCAGAACGTCGTGGCCTTCCTAATATCAAATGTATGGTAGATGCTGTTGGAGAATTTGTAACTCCAAAATCCATCGCTGTCTTTGAAAAACATGGAGTATTTACTGCAGCGGAATTGGAATCCCGTGCTGAAATCATGTATGAAACTTATGCAAAAACCATTCATATTGAAGCACTTACCATGATTGATATGGCAAAAAAACAGATTATTCCAGCTACCATCAAATACCAGACAAGCCTCGCTGAGTCCATCAATGAGCTGAACGCCTGTGGATTGGATATTGATATCTCTGTTCAGACCACATTGATTGAGGCTGTGACAAAGAACTTAAAAGCGATGCATAAGGCATTGATTAAGTTAGAAGAGGTTACAAAAGAGGCGGAATCGAAGGAAACTGGAGAAGTGCAGGCAAGATACTACCGTGATGTTGTATTTGCAACCATGGCAGAATTAAGAGCACCAGCGGATGAATTGGAAATGCTTGTGGAGAAAGACTCCTGGCCAATTCCAAGTTATGGTGATTTAATTTTCGAAGTATAATAATATCGATTGATTTTACAGGGTTGTCAAATGGCAACCCTGTTCCTTTGTTGACAAAAAGTCTTGTCTTCGTTATAGTAGTTTTGATTTGGAGGCAAAAAAATGAAAGAATATCGATATCATGACATCATAAATCAATTGAGTAAAAAAGGAAGTGTTCCTGGAATTACCACTATGTGCCGTCTTTTGGAGTGTTTAGGACATCCGGAAAAAGAACTGAATATTATTCATATTGCAGGAACCAATGGTAAGGGTTCCACTTTGGCCTTTCTTTCCAGTATTTTAGTTACTTCCGGTTATCAGGTGGGTCGATACATTTCTCCTACCATTCATTGTTATGAAGAAAGATTCCAGATCAATGGAAGTTACATGGATCCGGATTCTTTGGAAAAATATTTTACGAAAATCGAAGAAGTTTCAAAACAGATGGAAGCCGCAGGCCAGGCTGGTCCCACCATCTTTGAGGCAGAAACAGCCATAGCTTTGCTTTATTTTAGAGATCACAAAGTGGATTATGCTTTGATTGAGACGGGAATGGGTGGTCTGGAAGATGCCACCAATGCCATCAATAATCAGATGCTGACTTTGATTGCATCCATCAGTGAAGATCACAAAGCGATTCTTGGAGATACGGTTGAAAAAATTGCTGCACAAAAAGCAGGGATTATTAAAGAAAATACACCGGTTATCCTTGCAAAAAATATCCCATCGGTAAAAGAGGTCATAAAAAATGTGTGTCTTTCCAAGAATGCTCCTTATATGGAAGCGGAGGAAGGACTTGGCAAGGTGGAAAGCAGTGCCACAGGGAATACATTTGTATGGAAGAAAGCGGAATATATTATGCAGCTTGCCGGCAGTCATCAGGTGGATAATGCAGCGACTGCTCTTCTGGCAGCAGAGCAGCTGAGGCTTCTTGGTGCCAGTGAGATTACAGAAAAAACCATGTGGGAAGGCATCCGTAACACAGTGTGGCCAGGGCGTTTGGAGCTTCTTTTAAGAGAACCGCCATTTTATTTAGATGGAGCCCATAACCCAGATGGAGCCAGAAAATTAGCGGATTTTCTGGAAAAACATTTTACAAATAAAAGAATCGTCTATATAATGGGAGTGTTGGGTGATAAGGAGTATGATATCATGCTGTCTATGCTGATGCCGCTTTGCGAAAAAGCCTATGTCTTTACCCCAAACAATGCCAGAGGATTACAGGCAGAAAGACTGGCTGCTTCCATGGCGATATACGGGAAACCAGTACAGGTATGTGAGAATGTGAATATGGCAGTGGAGAGTGCATTGAAGGAAAATAAAGAGGCAGATTGCTTTGTTCTTTGTGGTTCTTTATCTTTTATAGAAGAATTTCGCGCTTCCTGGCCAGGATGCATACCTATGGAATGATGATTAGGAGGACAAAACCAATGAAAATGGGAAAATATGAATTTGACTTCGAAAAGAAGAGCTATATTATGGGAATTCTCAATGTGACGCCAGACTCATTTTCAGATGGAGGTTCCTATGTGAATTTAGATCTGGCCTTAAAACAGGCAGAACAGATGGTGAAGGATGGAGCAGCGATAGTGGATATCGGTGGAGAGTCCACCCGTCCAGGATATACCAGAATTTCCGATCAGGAAGAAATTGAGAGAGTGGCTCCTGTCATTGAAGCCATTCGTAGTAGAATCGATGTTGCGATTTCTTTGGATACATACAAGTCTGAGGTGGCAAAAGCAGGAATTGATGCAGGAGTCGATATGATCAATGATATCTGGGGCCTCAAAGGGGATGAGAAGATGGCAGATCTTCTTGCGAAACACCAGATTGCCTGCTGTCTCATGCATAACCGAAAGAATCCATATCTTCATTCTTTCCAGGAAGATTATTTTTCTGATATCGAAGAAATCCTTGCGATTGCAGATAAAGCAGGATTATCCAGAGAACGGATTGTTTTAGATCCTGGTGTAGGATTTGCAAAAACATATGAACAGAATCTTTGGGTTATAAAAGAACTCGATCAAATGAAGCGATGGAATCTTCCAATTCTTCTCGGAACTTCCAGAAAGTCCGTCATCGGACTTACTTTGGATCTTCCTGTAAATGAAAGAGAAGAAGGAACCATTGCTACGACAGTTTATGGAAGACAAAAAGGAGCATCGATCTTCCGTGTGCATGATGTAAAAGCCAATTATCGTGCGCTTAAAATGGCCGATGCTATCCTGAATATAGAATTATAGGATAAAAATGATGAACAGATTAAACGAGGACCAGATTCGAATTCATGATCTGGAAGTGTATTGTAATCATGGAGTTTATCCGGAAGAAACATTTCTTGGTCAGAAATTTTTGGTGGATGTGATTCTTTACACCAACACAAGACCCGCAGGTCTTAGTGACCAGTTGGAAGACTCTGTAAATTATGGTGCGGTTTGCCAGTTTATTGAAGAGGAAATGAAGTGTCAAAATGATAAACTTCTTGAAAAAGTGGCAGAGCGTATTTCAAGAGGAATCTTGAAAGAATTTCCATTGATTAAAGCTGTGGATTTTGAAATCAAAAAACCTTGGGCTCCTGTTATGAGACACATTGAATACGCATCCATAAAAATTTTCCGTGAGAGACATCATGCTTATATCGGATTGGGATCCAATATGGGCAATCGAGAAGAATATTTGAGGAATGCCATAAAAGCCATCGATTCCATCGAAGATACTTCCATCATAAAAGAAGCATCTTTTATTGAGACTGAGCCATACGGGTATACGGATCAGGATCCATTTATGAACACGGTGGTATGTGTGGAGACATTAAAAGAGCCTTTAGAGCTCCTTCATATATTGCAAAAGATTGAACTGGATGCGGGAAGAACCAGGGAAATCCATTGGGGGCCAAGAACCCTTGATCTTGATATCCTTCTTTTTGATCAGCAGATTCTTACCACTCCGGAACTGGTGGTACCACATCCGGAGATTGAAAAGAGGATGTTCGTATTAGAATCTCTTTGTGAGATAGCACCTTATGAAGTGCATCCACTTCTTCAGAAGAGATTTCTTACATTAAAAGAAAACTTAGAAACAAATTAAAGGTGAATATAGATGAGTGAAAAAGAGAAAAGAAGTCTCGAGGAGATTCGATCTGATTTGAGAGACATCGATTATAAAATTGCAGATCTTTTTGAGAAAAGAATGTCATATTCCGCAGAGCTTGGTCAGGCGAAAAAGGAGATTAATGCACCGGTTTATGACAAAAATCGTGAGGATGAAAATATCGCGGATGTGACCAAAAAGTTCTCCAATCCATTTGTTGTGAAAGGGATTGAAGAGATCATGATCCAGATGATGTCCATTAGCAGAAAATACCAGTATCATATGGTACGTCAGAGAGATCGTTATATTGAAAATTATTTTAGTGAAGTGCCAAAACTGGTAATGTATCCGGATACCCGCGTGGTTTATCCGGGAGTACCAGGAGCTTTTAGCGAGATGGCTTGTATTAAATTTTTTGGGGAAGAGACAGATCATTACCCGGTGGTGAATTTTAAAGAGGTGCCACAGGCTTTAAATGAAGGGTTTGCTGATTATGGGATTCTTCCGATTGAAAACTCTTCTGCTGGGGATGTCAGTGGTGTTTACGATATCCTTCTGGAGAATGATGTTTGTATCGTTGGAGAAGTGTTTGTAAAAGTAAATCACTGTCTTCTCGGATGTAAAGGCGCGAAAATTTCCGATATTAAAACGGTTTATTCTCACCCACAGGGACTGCGTCAGAGTGCTCCATTTTTAGAGGAGCTTGGCGTGGAAAGAGTCGGAGTAGAAAATACCGCCATTGCTGCAGAAATGATTGCAAAGGATGGAATTAAGAGCCAGGGAGCCGTTGCCAGCAGTAAGGCAGCGGAAATTTATGGACTGGAGATTCTGAAGGAAGGAATTAATTTCGATTCTTCCAATGAAACTCGATTTGTTGTTCTATCCAAGAAACGTCAGTATTGCTCCGATGCGTCCAAAATTAGTATTTCCTTCTCTCTTTTACATGAGAGTGGAACTTTATATAACATTTTGTCTCATTTCTTATATAATGACTTGAACCTTAGCCATATTGAATCCGTTCCATTGCCAGATAAGCAGTGGGAATATCGATTCTATATTGATATCAGTGGTAATCTTCATGACCCGGCAGTAAAAAATGCTCTGCAGGGCGTTCGTTCTGAGGTTGCTGACTTTAAAATTTTGGGGAATTATTAAGCTTGCGGGATGAAAGTCATCCTAATAAATGAGGGTAGGTTTATGAGTACCACAGAAATAAAAACAAAAAAGAAAAAATCACCATGGATTGGTGCAATCAAAGCAGGGGCAATCATGCTGCTGCTTTTCCTTGCGTGGTTCCTTTGCAGCCATTTTATGGAATATCAGAAAAATGCTACCAATCAGGTAAATAAATATCGTATCGATCAATTATGCCTTTTAACAGACCAAACGACTTTGGAACAAAGATTTAAGGCAAAACACACGCATTTGAAGACTTTGAAGCTATATTCTAGTAATGATTATGGTGGGGAAGCAGCAGGGATGCTTCACGTGGACATCGTGGAAGAAGAAAGCGGAAACACTGTCTTTTCCATGGAACATGAGATTAAAAGTCTGATCAACAATGGTTACACAGATCTCAATACGGACCTTCAGCTGGAAAAAGGCAAAATCTATATCATTCGAATCACATCGGAAGGGGCAGAATCTGGAAAAGAACCGATTTTTTACCAGTGGAGCACTAAAGAAAAAGGATTTCGTGGCAAAGTGATCTTAGATGGATTATCCCAGAGAAAATATCTGGTAGCAAAATTCTATTATCCGGTTTTAATTTACCAGCATTGGGCAGCCATCTGTCTCTTAATCGCTTTGGTCATCGGACTAATTTTATTTAAAATACCGTTGTTAGAGAAGATTCGATCTCTACTGGGAAGAGTCTTGTTCTATCTGGCACCCCTCTTTACTTTCTGGATGGTGGAACGATTTACCGATAATTTGATCAATAAAATGCGACCAGGAGAATTTGCTTTCAACATTCTTCTATACTATATGTTCTTTGGCATTCTTTATCTGATGTTTTACTCAAGAAGATTGTCGACTCTGATCGGAATGCTCTTTTGGTATATCGTTGGAATTGGTAATTATTTTGTCCTTA
>JAUNNI010000147.1 GCA_030531555.1 Eubacteriales bacterium
ATTAGCCCATTCCGTAAGGAATGGGACTAAGCGTTACTGCGACGCTTCCATTTTTAATTTCACTTATTTCATATTAGATTAAACCGTAATGCTTTAACGCATTCATGATTCCATCATCATCGATATCAGTGGTTACATATTCTGTTTTACCGATGATTTTCGGTACGGAATTCCCCATGGCTACACTATGTTTTACATGGGTCAGCATGGATAAATCATTGTTGCTATCACCGAATACATAGCAGTCATCTAAAGTGAGCCCCAGATGTTCCACCAGATAATCGATCCCCATGGCTTTACTGAAACCATTTGGCACGATTTCTGCGAAGTCAGTTCCGTTAAGACTTTCTCTTGGAATATAAGAAAAATAATCTTTTGTCAGCTCTTTAAAAAGAGGAATATCTCCACTTTCATCGAAGAAAATCACGAATTTAGAGAAATTAATGATGTCATCATCAAAGGTTCGAATTGGGTGATCTTCTGCTTCGTTTTGGTAGGCATCTATGAGGGATTTTACACCAGGGAATAATTCTCGGTTTTTATCATAATAAATGTACTGTGGACCTTCTCCAACAATCTGAACATTGCAACGCTTGCAAATCTCCGGTAAAGAACGAAGAACTTCTTGAGGAACTTCATAATGAAGGAGTGTTTCATCATGAAGAATAATCTCAGTTCCCACCCCTAAAATATAACCATCGAAAGGAAAAACCTGTACTTCTTTTGGAACAAATCTTCGGGTGCGACCGGAGTTGATAAAACACAGATGACCATTTGCCTGTGCCATATGGAGTGCTTTTAAAGCGCTTTCTGGAACGTATCCGTTATAACCCCCAGCGAGTAGCGTTCCATCAATATCAAAAAATAATAATTTTCGGTCCATGAGATATAATCCTAACGATATTTTTCTGGTTCTGGATAATCTACACCAAATGTATCAACAGTTACAGTCTGCATGATCTGGTCATGATATGGGCAATCTCTGTAATCTCTCTTCTGGTTTACAATCTTATCAACAACTTCGATACCTTCGATAAGTTTACCGAATGCTGCGTAGTCGCCATCGAGATGTGGAGATGGTTTGTGCATGATGAAGAACTGGGAACCAGCGGAGTTAGGCATCATGGAACGAGCCATGGATAAAACACCTTCATCATGTCTTAAGTTGTTTTCAAAACCGTTGCGGCTGAATTCTCCTTTGATCTGGTAGCCAGGACCACCTGTTCCAAGACCTTTTGGACATCCACCCTGGATCATGAAGCCAGGAATAACGCGATGGAATTTTAATCCATTGTAATAACCTTTCTGAACTAAGGAAATGAAGTTGTTTACTGTGTTAGGCGCGATTTCAGGATATAACTCTGCTTTCATTACGTCGCCATCTGCCATTGTAATTGTAACAATAGGGTTTGCCATAATTTATTACCTGTCCTTTCTTATTTTATATGCAATGATTGTATGCAATATTTTTCCAAATCTTACATAGTATATCATAGGTATTTTTTTATTGCCATAGAATTTATTTTCCAGGGAAATGAAAAAAAAGGTAATATCCCCATAGATATTACCCAAACACGATACAAATATTATGTTGCTTACTAAATAATATGGCTTGCGAGTTCTTTAAGTACGTCTGATGCACATTCCTCATTATAAATATTTAAGCAAACTGGACGAGAGATGTCCAGACTGAAAATACCCATGACAGACTTTGCGTTGACACAGGAGGAACCAGAAATGAGTTCAAAACGACCACTATAATTATTAAGAATACCTACTAGAGTCTGAATCTTTTTTAAGGAATCAATACTAACTGACTGAGTTACCATTTTTCATACACCTCCGATTAATCCTTATACTACTATTTTAAATCTTAAAAAACAATTGATAAAAGTCACATAAAAATTATGATTTTTTAATAAATCATAGAAAAAATGTCTGATGCATAAGAAAACGTTTTCGGACACTTTTCAGCACTTTTACCAAGAAAAAATGGGTTATTTTTGATAACTTACAATGAGTTTTTTAAAAACTTATTGTGTATTTGCTCTAAAAATATGATGAAAGTGTGACGAAAACATGACGTAAACATGACATAAAATTCCATTGATTTAATTTTTAAAAATGATTATAATCATTTTATTATTAATCGTGAGAAAATTAATAATGATTTTAACAATTGTAAAAGTTTGAAATTTACAAATAATGGGAATTATCAAGGGAAGAGCGATAAACCCCATTATGCGTTTTGACGAATGGTTTTTTAGTTTATTTCGGGTCAAAAGAGGGAAGTGAAACGAAATTTTCGAACCATTTCGTAAAAAAGCAGCCAGATGCGCGATAAGGATAGAGGAAGATTCAGATAGTCAGTTGGCTGTAACAGTTTGAGGAAGTATGTTTATAGTAGCTGTTTCGGGCATCTGGAAGCTTTTACATTGTTTAAGAACTTTACTGACCTAGTTCAAATTCAAAACAATTGAATAATGAATCAGTCGGAATTTAGCTTGCTATGAGAAGGAGAGATTATAATGAACCCATAAAATGAGACAAAAAAATCGTTGTTTTTAAGTTGGATTT
>JAUNNI010000148.1 GCA_030531555.1 Eubacteriales bacterium
CTTTTCTTCGGGGAATTGCAACGGACTGCCTGTACCACATTATTTACATTATGTGGGCGTAGGCAGTCTGTGGCTATGATAAAAGTGAGACAAGTACAGTTAATCTGTCTGCAAACGGGCGCACAAAAGCACACCCTCTCCTGTTCTTCAAAAAAATTTGCGGCGAGGGTGTTAGCGTGCTGCCTAAAGTCATAATATGTATAAAAATAAGGTCATTTGACAGAGTGAATGCAGGTTTGACAAAGTAAATGCAGGTATGAAGAACAGGAATCGGGTTCAAGAGGAATCAAGTGACATCTTGAACCCATTTTTAGTCGATTTTTTATCCAATTGGGTGTAAAATCATGGTGAGCAAGGAAAAAATGGGCGCAGAAAAGCGCAGGTCGAATTATTCATTTTTTTTTGCCAAAGTAAATTCGACCCGTCTCTTCAGGTATAAAGCTGTGTCCCGGTACTGTTATGTTAATTAGAAATCAAGTTCTTCTTTGGTGTAGAAACTCTTGCGACTTAAGTCCCAACAGCGGCGGTCGCCCGGACGTTCCCAGTCATCCCATGGACCACTTGGGTATCCGTTTTTGATACGGTAGGCATGAAGATAATTCAGAGGGCCGTCTAAATTGTCTGTCAGATTCCAGGGGTTACTATCAATGTCATGACCCTGTTTCACCCAGCTGCGCAAAGCGTCGCGTTCAGATTTTATCATAGGGATATGTTCGTCCATTTCGTGGAAAGCTTCCATATTCAGTTGATAATCCAGAGATTTTTTCTGATATTTCATGACAGATCCTCCTTGCGAAAAATGGATCTGTTGAGTGTCACGTTCTGTGGTGGGATACGGTGGCACCCCAACAGATCCAACACTTCCTGACCGTAAAGGAAAGCAAACATTTCATAAGGAGATTTATTTCCAAGGCTTTCCCTGCTGTAAGAATTGATATGATCCATCATGAGACTGATATCATCCTGTGTGTAACCGGAAAAATCTTTTCCTTTTGGGATAAACATGCGAATGAATTCATGGTTTCTTTCCGCCGACCCCTTCTGATACGGAGCACTCGGATCACAGTAGAAAATACGGGTTCTTCTTTCTCCATCCCCATTAAATTCAAGTGCTTTTGGATTAGAAAACTCACTGCCATTATCCGCAAGACATAACTGGAAAAGTGAAGAAAACTTTTGATGTCCAAGTATAGAATAAATGTGATCAAAGATACTGATTACAGATTTGGAATCATTGTAATCGCGAAGAAAAGCGAGCATGAGTTCTGCTTTTATAAAGTGAATGGTAAGCAGAACCGAGCCTCCTTTGACACCTTCTACGGAATCAAGCTGAGTAATGAGAATATCAGGATTTCCCTGTAAAAAAGAGACGAAATCTTCATATTTTCTGTTAATACGGCAGGATTTATCAACCTTGATATGGATAGTCTTTTTTCTGGCGCGAAAACGAACCTTTCTTGGAAGATCGATATTACGTGCAGAAAGCTGGCCTGAATCTACGAGACGGTAGATCGTACGTTCACTGACCATGATAGAGTCGGGATTTGTGACAAAGACATGATGAGGAGACTGACTCTGACGGAGCAGAGGGGAAACTACAGAATCGAGATGTCGGATTTCGGCTTCGGTTAAAGAAAAACCGGATCGGGATTCAGAGAGGACAGAGAGATATTCCTTCTGAGCCTGGTCTGCATAATAATAACGTTTTTCAAGAGTACAGCCATTGAAACGTTTGGAGCAGGAATTGCAGACATAAGGCGGTTTTAACAGATCCGGACAGATAACCAGAAGAAAATCGGGACAATTTTTATTACAGGAAGGACAGTTGCTGCACTTTTTATAATGTTTATCAGGATTACAGGTCTTGCAAATATGAATTCTGGTACAAGAGAAGCGATGAGCACAGGCATTAAAGTTTACATGTCTGTAACCGACGCGGACAAAAACAAGATGATTACGAATCTCCCTTGAAATGGTAGTAGGATTCTTTCCAAGGGCAGAAGCAATGTTGGCAAGAGTGTTATGAGAGGAAAGCATTTCCTGAATAATGGAACGTTGTTCCTGAGTTAAATGTTTATGATTAGCCATGTCAGTACCTCCTTAATTACCGGGACATAGCATAATCAGTATAACATAGGGAATAATCCACTCACTACAGAGCGTCCGAGAAAGCGGGCCCCACGGCGATGCTCCCACTTTCCGATTTACTCGTTCTCGTCCCACAACACACGAAGGTTGGTCAAGGAAAAAAGATGTCGAGGGCTTCGACATACTGGAGGAGTTTGACAGATTAAATGCAGGATAGCGGTTTGTCAAAGTAAATGCAGGTCAAGTGGCGTTCGAACCTGCATTTACTTTGGCAAATGAGTATGTATAAAAATAACGCTCAAAAACACTACTTTTTCCTTTTAACCTATTGATTTTTTGCCCCGAAACTGCTATACTATCTATGAATTTTAGGGGCGTGGACTGCTCACTGAATAGAACGCATCACATAATGTAAATTATGTGGTGCGGAATAAGGGTCATGGACAAGCCTCAACAG
>JAUNNI010000149.1 GCA_030531555.1 Eubacteriales bacterium
CGTATTCAGCACCGTATACCTTAGTGATCTCCGGTGCATCAAGAGCCGCTCTTATTACACCATATGCACTCGAGTTGATTACTGATGTCGGACCGCCCGATTGTCCGAATATACAAGCGCCTTTTAATGATTCTGTCATTTTTGTCACCTCGTCCCAATATTCAGCTTGTAAAAAATGTAACTTATAACCCTTAATATTATAGCATTATTGAGTAATAGTTCAATCACATTAACAAAAGAAGCCCGCATGAAGCGGGCTCCTCAGACTGAAGACAAAGGCCTGATTGAGTTTCACTCCAATCAGGCCTTTTCCTATGCGTATGATATTCTATTTTGTGGCAATAAGTTGTGCAAAAGTAAAGATAACTGGTTTAAGCGTTCTCTCTGCCAGAGGATCCTTGCCAGTTTTTTCATGTTCATGCAGGCGAATGTCATTCCGACTTTCATTCGCATCTTCTCATTTCCGATCTGCTGGGTATATCTCATCCCATGGTGCTCTTTTGCTGTACCAAAACAACGCTCAATGGTTTCCTTCCTTTGAGCGTACAGGTCTTTCATTCCTTTTGTGTGCCTGATATCTTCACATGTTTCAATGTAATCTTGCCATATGTGCCTTGTGATCACCTTCTGGTGGTTCCTGCTATTCGTGCACTGATCCAGATACGGGCAGCTACTGCATGTACTGCTGTTACTCTTGTATTCCCTGTATCCGTCACGGTTCGTTGTTGAATAGTTCAGCATCTGTCCACCTGGACATATGTAGGCATCGTAATATCCATCATATACATATTCATACTTCTTGAAGAATCCCTTCTTCGTTCTAGGTGCTGAGTACGGCATTACCGGTTTCACTCCGTCATCTATCAGCAGCTTTGCTATTGCCGGTGTCTTGTATCCTGCATCTGCTATGATAAATTCAGGATTCAGTTTCTTCAATTTCTCGTAAAGATGTGGAAATGTCCTGCTGTCGTGTTCGTTTCCAGGATGCACTGTGTAGTCGAGTATCCAGCCGTTCCTGTCACATGCAGCTTCAATTGCATATGCGAACACTTCCTTGTGTTCACCCTTGTGGAACCAGCCGCTTTCAGGATCTGTTGTGCTCTCTTTCTTCTCCTTCATTTCAGCTTCAGGCTGTCCGCTTCCCCCAGAACCTGTTCCGGGCTCGTTGTCGTCATCATCAGAACGGTCAGACTCTTCCTGATACTTGTCTTTCAGGGGCTTTTTCCCGTGAGCAGCTCTGTCTGCATTGATCTCTTCTCTAAGCTGATCATCGTAGAATCTTGCGTTCTTCTTTGCCACGAGGATCTTCTTTGCTTTCTTTCTGCTTGCAGCTGCCTTGACATGTGTTGCATCGACAAATATCTCATCTGTGCTGACCAGTCTGTTCTTCATACATTGCAGCAGTATTTGTTGAAAAATCTGCTCGAAGAGGTCGGTGCCCTCAAATCTTCTCTTGTAGTTCTTGCCGAATGTCGTGAAATGAGGAACCTTGTCGTAGAAATCCAGGCCAAGGAACCATCTGTATGCCATGTTAACTTCAATTTCCTTGATCGTCTGACGCATGCTCTTGATACCGAACATATACTGGATGACAGCAATCTTTATCAGAACAACAGGGTCGATGCTCGGTCTGCCATTGTCAGCACAGTATCTGTCCTCAACAAGGTCATATATGAAATCAAAATCTATCGCTGTATCCACTTTTCTGAGGAGATGATCCTGTGGAACCAGCTGTTCTATGGAGACCATCTGGATCTGGTCTGTTGTATTATTTTTCTTCGTAATCATTGAAATTCCAACCTTTCTGATGTATATATTATACCACAAATCGGCTAAAAACGTTGAAATTTCAACGAATTAGAGCACTTAAAAAACCTCGCCGAGCTTTGCTCGACGGGGCTTTGTCTTCAGTCTGAAGAGACGATTAAATCGTCTCTAAATTGCAGCTGTCACATGTCCATACTAAGGTTAATTTTTATCATCTGCACGGCATCAATAAAAAGACAATTTGTTCTAATGATATTCAAACCATGTCATTAATGCAACGCCTACACATAGGGCTGCAAAGGCCACAATGATTCCTATAAGTATTTTGTTATAATGCTTCTTCTCTGCCTTTACTTCCTCTGAATCCACTTTGTTATGATCGTTATTGCCTGAAAATTCTTCACCGGTAGCTTTCTTGATCTTATCATATTCGATTCTCATTGCAGTATTACCGCCACCCATTCCGTCAGGACCCATAAGCATACCTCCTATTAACATTTCATATTGCTGGATCAATAAGTTACACTTTGTATTTATACTGTTATTTTACATTTTATTCCTTTGAATGTCAATAGTTTAACAATCAAATAAGTATAAAAATTTGCAAAAAAAGAGACGATCGAATCGTCTCGCGAATATCTGTATTCAATTGAAGTTCATGGGTGAATCACCACCCCATTGGGATTGCAAAGTAAGCAGCTGATAAGCCTATTCTTCAGCTTCTCCTGCAAGCAATTCAAGCTGCTCCATGTCTCC
>JAUNNI010000073.1 GCA_030531555.1 Eubacteriales bacterium
CGATTTAATGATTGCAATTCAATGATTTCAATCACGATTTCTCTGTCAGGCCTACCAAACCAAATGCCCCCGGTCCACTATGAGTCGATACCACAGATCCAGTGCATATCCAATGAATCTCCTGGAAACCTAAATCGGTCGCCATCTGCGTCAATTCTTCTTTCTGTTTCTCCGGAAATCCTGGGGAATGAATCAGGAAAAGAAGTTCCTTAGAGAAATGATGCTCCACAACATATTCCTGTAACAGTTTCTTGGAAACCTTATTCATCTTACCACGATATTTTTTAGAAGCCACCAAATACCCATCATTGATTTCAATCAGTGGATTCAAGGAGAGAATTTTTGCTCCCATATAAGCTGCATTGCTTACTCGTCCACCGGCTCGAAGATAATCCAGGTCACCAGGGAAGAAGCCCATATGAGTTCTAGGACGGATATCCTCACCATAGGCGATGATTTCTTCCACAGAAGCATCTGGATGCTCCTCGATGTATCTTGCCATGAGAAGAATTACATACGCCTGCCCTGCAGAACAAAACTTCGTATCAAATGGAGTGATATAATCACGATCATCCATGGCCACAAGCCCACTCTGGTAAGTACTTGTTGTCACAGCGGAATAAGCCAGATAGAGAATATGGCTGTCCGGATGCTCTGCATGGATTTTTTCATACATTTCTTCAAATTCATAAGAATTGCAAGCTGCTGTTTTTGGAAGTTTTCCCGTATTCTTGTAATAGTCAAAGATATCTGTCGTAGGAAAGAATCCATCATCTTTCGTCTCATCCCCAAAATTCACATGCATAGGAATGATATAAATACCGTATTTCTCGGCCATTTCTTTTGGCACATCGCCTCCAGATTCTGCTAAAATAACATATTTACCCATAAAGCATAACTCCAAACGTAGTTTTTATAACTAGATAATACATTAAATATTATCTCATGTCTACGTTTATATATCAACTTATCGAGTTTATTTACTTTTGGCCTTATTTTATCTTCCTCTTTATCTTTTATACTTTCAAAAATACTTTGGCGTTCTTGCTACTTCTCTTTATTTCATCCTATTTTAATTTCATCACTTTCTCCTGAATCTCTTCCTCTGTCAGAATCCTATAACCTTCTTCCTTCATCAAAGAAACGAAGATTCCATCGTCTGAAATTAGCGTCCCAGAAAATGTGCCATCATAGATCTGACCGATTCCACAGGAAGGACTTCTGGATTTTAAGATTGCCAGGTCAATCTGTTCTTCTTTCGCGATCTTTAAGGCTTTCTCAGCACCAAGACGAAATTCCTGATCACAGCTTTTTCCTTCTTTATTCACCACAACTCCATTTTTCACCTCGCAAGGGATTCTTGGAACTGGTAATCCTCCCATAACTTCCGGACAGACAGCTATAACCTCATGCCCTTCAATAGAATCAAGAACGGCTTGATTGCGATTGTTTCCTCCGCTATATTTACAATTTTCGCCTAAAAGACAAGCACTTACCATAATTTTCATCAAGTCTATCCTCCCATAAGATAAAAAAGAACCATGGCGTCGGCGGTAGAAAATGTGCATGGTTCTTCTTTAAAAATATGTATTTGCAATTTCAATTTTACAATATTTCATATATTTTGTAAATACATGTTTAGAAGTTATTTTTTTAACATAAAATGAATGAATTATTTTCTTTGTTTCATATTGACATAAAAATAAAGATATTGTACTATTCTAAAGTAAGGCAATGGGGTCTTTTATGTTATAGGCATAAAAGGCCCTTTTTTCGTTTTTATATAGGAAAAGAGGTAAATTATGACAAAATATATATTTGTAACCGGTGGTGTTGTATCCGGTTTAGGGAAAGGAATTACGGCCGCTTCTTTAGGTCGTCTGTTAAAACAACGCGGACTTCGTGTAGCAGCTCAGAAATTAGATCCATATATCAACGTTGACCCAGGAACCATGAGTCCCTATCAGCACGGTGAGGTATATGTAACTGAGGACGGTGCAGAAACAGACTTAGACCTTGGCCATTATGAACGTTTTATCGACGAAGATTTGAACCGCTACTCCAATCTGACGACTGGTAAAGTATATTGGAATGTATTAAATAAAGAAAGACGTGGTGAATATCTTGGCTCCACCGTGCAGGTTATCCCACATATTACCAATGAAATCAAAGAATTTGTTTACCGAGTAGGAAAACATTCCGATGCCGATGTGGTTATCACAGAAATCGGTGGTACTATCGGTGATATCGAATCCCAGCCATTTATCGAGGCCATCCGCCAGATCTCATTGGAAATCGGACGAGAAAACAGTTTATTCATCCATGTAACCCTGGTTCCTTATCTCAGCGGTTCTGAAGAACATAAATCCAAACCAACTCAGCACTCTGTAAAAGAGCTTCAGGGAATGGGAATCAACCCAGACATCATCGTTCTTCGAGCAGACAGACCGTTGGAAGAATCCATTTTCCAGAAAATCTCTCACTTCTGTAATGTTAAACCAGATTGTGTTATTGAGAACCTCACAGTCCCTTATCTTTATGAAGCGCCACTCATGTTGGAAAAACAGAATTTCTCCTCTGTGGTATGTCGAGAGCTTAAGATGGATGTAAAAGATCCTGATCTTTCCGAATGGGAAAACCTTGTGGATCGTATCCGTAATCGTTCCCAAACAGTAACGATTGGTCTGGTTGGTAAATATGTACAATTACATGATGCTTACCTCTCTGTTGCAGAAGCTTTAAGCCATGCAGGTTATGAATATAACACAGAAATTAAAATCGAATGGATCGATTCCGAAAAGATCACAGAAGAAAATGTTGCTGAAACATTTAAAGGCATCGACGGAATCATCGTTCCTGGCGGCTTTGGAAATCGCGGTATTGAAGGTATGATCTTATCAGCCACATATGCCCGTGAAAATAAAGTCCCATACTTTGGAATCTGTCTCGGCATGCAGATTACCGTTATTGAGTACGCAAGAAATGTACTTGGTTATGCCGATGCACACTCCGGCGAATTTGATGAAAACAGTGCTCATAAAGTCATTGATTTCATGCCGGGTCAGAGCGACGAGATCGATAAAGGTGGTACTCTTCGTCTTGGTAGTTATCCATGCGATATCATTCCTGGATCACACATGGAACGTTGGTATGGAAAAACACAGATTAACGAACGTCACCGTCACCGTTATGAATTCAATAATGATTACCGTGACAGCCTGCAGGCAGCTGGCCTGAAAATTAGCGGACTTTCTCCAGATAAGAGATTAGTTGAAACCGTAGAAATTGCTGATCATCCATTCTACATTGGAGTTCAGTTCCATCCGGAATTCAAGAGCCGTCCAAATCAGGCGCATCCATTATTCAAAGGATTCATCGCAAGTTCCATCGAGCACTCTGAAAAATAAAGATTTTACAATTTACCACTTTACAATATTGCCTTATTCTACTAAAATATTATGCGGTAGAAAATGAATTACGTTTGGCAATGGCGTCAGTGAGGCCTGCGGAAGCAGGTTTTATTGGCGTCTTTTTTTATAGATTGAAAGGACACATTATGAATACTTACGAAGATATTGCTCAGATTATTGACGAAGAAAATGTGGAGTTTATCCGACTACAATTTTCCGACATATTTGGGAATTTAAAAAATATCGCTGTAACACCTGGTCAGCTTGAACGTGTAGCAAAGAATCAATATACCTTAAATAGCACAGCCATGTTTGGTGGCCTGGTAGAATACGGTGAGGAATTATTCCTTTATCCTGATTTGGATACCTTCATCATTCTTCCTTGGCGTTCCCAGGGTGGAAAAGTAGCTAAATTCATCTGTGATGTTTGCTACGAAGACGGTACTCCATTTGAAATGGCACCAAGAACCATCTTGAAAAAAGTCCTGGAAGAAGCTAAGAAGGAAGGTTATTACTTCAATGTAAATACGGAATGCGAATTCTTCCTATTCCACATCGACGATCATGGTAATCCAACCACCATCTCCCATGAGAACGCAGGATATCTAGACGTTGGTCCAGTGGATTTCGGTGAAAACGCTCGTAGAGAACTGGTTCTTACCTTAGATGAGATGGGATTTGAAGTAGAATCCTCCCATCATGAAAAAGCTCCAGCTCAACATGAAATTGATTTCACCCAGGGCGAAGCCTTAGAAACCGCAGATGCACTGGTAACCTTCAAGTTTGCTGTTCGAAGCATTGCAAAACGTTTCGGATTATATGCCACATTTATGCCAAAGCCAAAATTTGGTGAAGCTGGCTCCGGTATGCATCTGAATTTTTCAATGTACAAGGATGGAAAAAATCTTTTCAATCCGGAAAATGGAGAAAAACTCTCCGAGATTGCACAACATTTTACCGCCGGCATTCTTTACCATGCAGAAGGAATGTGTGCTATCACCAATCCGATCGTGAATTCCTACAAACGAATTCTTACCGGATTTAAAAAACCAGCTATCATCAGTTGGTCTAGAAAACACGATAAAAGTGTCGTAAAAGTGCGAAAGTTCTTCGGAGAAACCATGGTAGATATCCGCTTCCCAGACCCGGCAGCAGATCCTTACCTTTCCATTGCAATCTGCATTGCTGCAGGCCTTGACGGAATCCGCCAGAAGATGCCTTTATTAGAAGAAGGAGCAAAAACAGGTAAACAGCTTCCAGGAAACTTAAAGGATGCCCTTCGACATTTCAAAAAAGACAAATATATCTGTGAAGTTTTAGGAGAAGAATTCAGTAAATTATACTTGCAGCTAAAAACCGAAGAATGGGATGAATACATGCTGCAGGTTAGCGACTGGGAGATCTCCAGATACCTCAACAAAATGTAGTGACAAGAAGCAAGAAAGGGACACATGAATGGGCACACTTTTTATTGTAATGTCCAAATATGAAGACTCTTCACGCATTGCCGGAATAGTTCGACCTTACGTTCCATATCTGAAAATTGAGATATGTAAAACTGGGGCGGAAGTCCTTCGTATGGCACCTGGTAGAGAAAATGGTCTTATCCTTTGCTCCAAACGTTTACAGGATATGACCTACATTAATCTTGCTGACTACATGCCACATGGGTATCACATGATTGTCATGACGAAGGATGTTTCTCTTGAAACATTTTCTGATCGAGTGATTAAATTAATGCTTCCTCTCAAAAAAAGAGACCTTCTTTCCACCATCGAAATGCTAACGGAAAACTTCCAAATGCAGACGAGACGCCGAAAGAAGGAAGCTCCAAAACGAAATAAAGAGGAACAGCGCATCATCGATCAGGCAAAAGCAATGTTGATGGAAAAGCATGGAATGACCGAACCGGAAGCATTTCGTTATCTTCAAAAAAACAGCATGGATTATAGCCGATCCATGGTGGAAACAGCGCAGATGATACGGATGATTATCGATGGTTCTTAACTCCATTGATGTAGTAGTATTTGGGCGACAACGAAAACCTGCAAAAACCGATACGGTTTCAAAGTCAAAGAGGAATGAATATGAAAAAGAAACTTATTTTAGAAAATGGATATCAATTTATAGGGGAAGGCTTCGGTAGTGATCAGGATAAAATCTGTGAGATCGTATTCAACACATCTATGGTTGGATACCAGGAAATCATTTCCGATCCATCCTACACCGATCAGGCAGTTGTAATGACCTACCCTCTTATTGGAAATTACGGGACCAATGAAGAGGATTATGAATCCAAACTTCCAACAATTAGCGGTCTGATTGTCCGTGAATATAACGATTTTCCATCCAATTTCCGCCAGGAAAAAACATTGGATGAAGTAATGAAAACCTATGATATTGCCGGAATCGCAGAAATCGACACCAGAAAACTGGTACGTATCATCCGTGATTATGGTACTTGTAAATGTATGATTACCAGCGAAGAAACCACCTTAGAACAAGGTCTTGCCATCTTAAAAGATGCAAAGCTTCGTCAGGATCAGGTATCCCGCGTATGCTGTTCTAAAATTTGGGAATCTCCAAAAACTGCACCAGCAGCCCATGGAGATGGTTACAAAGTTGTTGCCATCGACTGTGGTATGAAATTAAATATTGTTCGTAGTATGAACGCAGTTGGCTGCGATGTCGTTATTGTTCCTTACGATACACCAGCAGAAAAAATCATGGAATTTGAACCAGATGGTATCTTCATCTCCAACGGACCTGGAGATCCAACCGATGTACCAGAAACTAGCCAGACCATCCGTGCTTTGATTGGAAAGTACCCAATCTTCGGAATCTGTCTGGGACATCAGCTGATTTCTTTAGCTTATGGTGCTAAAACATATAAATTAAAATTCGGCCATCGTGGTGGAAACCACCCAGTTAAAAATCTTTTAAATGGCCGTGTAGAAGTCACCAGCCAGAACCATTCCTATGCTGTAGATACCGAAAGCTTGAAAGGAACTGGTTTGGAAATCACACATCTTAATCTTCTCGATCAGACAGTAGAAGGTGTTCGTTCTACAAAAGATCAGGTTTTCAGTGTACAGTATCATCCAGAAAGTGCACCGGGACCAGAAGACAGCAAGTACCTGTTTGACGAATTTTTGAAAATGATGGAGGGAAAATAATATGCCAAAGAATACAAATATCAAACGAATCCTTGTTATTGGCTCTGGCCCTATCGTCATCGGACAGGCTGCAGAATTCGACTATGCCGGCACACAGGCTTGTCTGGCACTTCGCGAGGAAGGCTATGAGGTTATCCTCTGTAATTCCAATCCTGCGACCATCATGACAGACACGACCATCGCCGATAAAGTATACATGGAACCATTAACCTTAGAATATATTGCAAAAATCATTCGTCACGAAAGACCAGATGCTCTCCTTCCTGGAATCGGTGGCCAGACTGGTCTTAACCTTGCCATGGAATTGGAGAAACGCGGCGTTTTAAGTGAATGTAATGTTAAACTTTTAGGAACCAAAGTAACCAGTATCGAAAAAGCCGAAGACCGTGAATTATTCCGTGATCTTTGCGTAGAGATCGGTGAACCGGTCCTTCCTTCCATTGTAGTCAATACCATCCAGGATGCGGTAAAAGCTGCCAGAGAAATCGGTTATCCAGTTGTTATCCGTCCAGCCTATACATTGGGCGGAACCGGTGGTGGTTTTGCAGATACTGAAGAGGAATTCATGGAAATCATCAAAAATGCCCTGGTTCTCTCTCCTGTACATCAAGCACTCATTGAAAAGAGCGTAAAAGGTTATAAAGAAATCGAATACGAAGTAATGCGTGATGCTAACGACACTGCCATCGCCATCTGTAACATGGAAAACTTAGACCCTGTAGGTATCCACACTGGTGACTCCATCGTTGTGTGTCCTTCTCAGACTTTATCCAACAAAGATTACCAGATGCTTCGTAACAGTGCTTTAAAAATCATTCGTGCCTTAGAGATTGAAGGTGGCTGTAATGTACAGTTTGCCTTAGATCCAAATTCTTTTGATTACTATGTAATCGAAGTAAACCCACGAGTTTCCAGATCTTCCGCTTTAGCTTCCAAAGCCAGCGGTTATCCAATTGCTCGTGTTTCCGCCAAAATCAGTGTTGGTATGCACCTTGACGAGATTCCATTGGCCAATACATTGGCATCTTTCGAGCCAGCTCTTGACTATGTAGTAACAAAAATGCCTCGTTTCCCATTCGATAAATTCGCAGATGCTAACAATTCTCTTGGAACACAGATGAAAGCAACCGGCGAAGTCATGAGCGTAGGTCGTACCTTTGAAGAAAGTTTATTAAAAGCAATCCGTTCTCTTGAGATTGGAGTTTATCATCTTTATAGTGCAAAATTCCACGGAATGGAAACCAGTGACTTATTGAAATATATCGCAAAAGGCAGCGATGATCGAATCTATGCTATCGCTCATTTGATCCGCTATGGCACTTCCTTAGAAACCATCGCAGAAATAACAGGAATTGATCCATTCTTCCTGAAAAAATTAGAGCATATCATTGAGATTGAAGAAATCTTAAAGGCAAATCCAATGGATGTTGACACCCTTTATCTTGCAAAAAAATACGGATTCTCCGATACAGAAATCGCAAAATTATGGAATCAGGACGAAATCACAATCTATGAAATGCGTAAAAAAGAAAAGATCTTCCCTGTTTATAAGATGATTGATACCTGTGCTTCCGAGTTCGAGAGCTACATTCCTTATTTCTACTCCACTTATGAAGAAGAAAATGAATCCATCATCTCCGATAAGAAGAAAATTGTAGTATTAGGTTCTGGTCCTATCCGTATCGGTCAGGGTGTTGAGTTTGACTACTCCACCGTACATGCAGTAAAAACGATCAAAGATGCTGGCTATGAAGCTATCATCATCAATAATAACCCAGAAACTGTATCTACTGATTACACCACATCCGATAAACTCTACTTCGAGCCACTTTGTGTTGAAGATGTTATGAATATCATCGAAATGGAACAGCCAATCGGTGTTATCGCCTCCTTAGGTGGTCAGACTGCAGTTAACTTAGCAGATCCTTTAACTCGAAGAGGTGTAAAAATCATCGGTACAGACTGCGACGCCATCGAACGAGCAGAAAACCGTGATTCTTTCGAAAAAGTATTAAAGAATCTCGAGATTCCACAGCCAAAAGGATGTGCTGTAACCAATATCGAAGACGGTTTAAAAGCCGCTGCTGAAATTGGATATCCAGTTCTTGTACGTCCAAGTTTCGTACTTGGTGGTCGTGCAATGCAGATTGTATCCAAAGAAAAAGACTTAAGTGTCTATTTAAAAACAGCTGTAGAAATCGACGAAGATAAACCTGTATTGGTTGATAAATATATCAAAGGTAAAGAATTGGAAGTTGATGCCATCTGCGACGGTCAGGATGTTTTCGTTCCTGGTATCATGGAATTGGTAGAACGTACCGGCGTTCATTCTGGTGACTCCATGAGTGTATACCCTCCATACAGTGTATCTGATAAAGTAAAAGGAACCATCTTACGATATACCAAACAGTTAGGTCTTGGCATCGGAATCATCGGTCTTTTCAACATTCAGTTTATTGTAGACGAAGAAGAAAATGTATATATCATCGAAGTAAATCCTCGTTCTTCCAGAACCGTACCATTCTTATCCAAAGCAACTGGTTACCCTCTTGCTGATATCGCAACCATGGTAATCCTTGGAGTATCCTTAAAAGAACAGGGTATCTTCAAGCTTTATCCAGATGAAAAAGACTGGTGGTATGTAAAAGCTCCTGCATTCTCCTTCTCCAAACTGCGAGGCATGGATGCTTACCTTTCCCCAGAAATGAAATCCACTGGCGAAGCCATCGGTTATGATAAGACCCTTCATAGAGCAGTATACAAAGCCCTCGTTGCTTCTGGCATAAAACTTCACAATTACGGAACCGTTCTCGTAACCTTAGCCGATGAAGATAAAGAGGAAGCTTATCCACTGATCAAACGTTTCTACGACTTAGGCTTCAATATCGAAGCAACCACTGTAACCGCCGAATACTTAAAAGAACGTGGTATTCGTACCCGTGTACGTCACAAATTAAGTGAAGGTAGTGAAGAAGTTCTTGAAGTAATCCGTTCTGGTTATGTAAGCTACGTTATTAACACACGTGCCATTCTTTCCGGTGTTCACTACGGAGATGGTGTAGCCATCCGTCAGTGTGCAACAGAAAACAATGTCACCATGTTTACTTCCCTAGATACCGTTCGCGTATTATTGGATGTATTGGAAGAAATCACAATCAGTATCTCCACAATTGATGGAAAATAAATGGTTTAAAAAAGGATGCCCGCTAACTTGCTGGCATCCTTTTTGGCCCTATATCTATTTGTTATTATTCTACATTTTTTCTTTTGCTGATTTTGCACCGATTTCAAAATGGTATTTTACAATACCAAGGTCCACCTTCGTATGCATACCAAAACCTTTTACCTTCATGCCTGGTTTCTGGTCCTTCCAGGAGAACATAAATTTCTGCTGGTTCACTGCAGTAGGAGCAAGCAAAGCAGCTTCAACTGCCTCTTTGAACCAGGTTGGCTCTGTTCCATCTGTAAGTACCACATCAGCATATTTTTTTCCTTTATGAGCAGTTCCTTGGGTTTCTCCATATCCAAGAGCGATTACCATGGAAAACTTTTCATTCTCCGGAATCATCTTCTTTACGAACTTTTTATTGAAGGTAAGTGCTGCCCAGCAAGTATTAAGACCAAGCATCTGTGCCTTAATTACAATTTTTTCTCCATAATATCCACATTTTTTCTCAAAATCAGGACAGCTATCCCCTTTTAACACAATATAGTTGTTAACATTGCGGAAAGAACCATAATGCGCCATCTTAGAATCGAATCCCTCTGGATCATCATACTGAATGGTGATATTCAATCCACTCTCTGTATTCACTTTTTCCACAAAAGCGTCTAATTCCTGGCGGATTTCCATCTCAATTGATTTATTCATATACTTACGAACAGAATGTCTTTCCTTGATTGCCTGTAACTCTGTCATAATCAATCTCCTTTTTATCATAAATTGTTGAAATATGGAAATTTCACAAATCAATTATATATGATATCCATTTATCTGTAAAAGAGAAAATATGATTCGATATTAATTCATCAGATAATGTGTTGCTTTGCCCCTGCCACATTGATAAATTAGTCGATCCGTAATCATCTGTTTAAGAATACGATTCGCCGTAGCTTGACTAACTCCCAATAATTGCTCAATATCAGTTCGTGTAGCTTGTCCATTGCTTTTTATGAATTGTAAGATTCGGACTTCATAATTGTTAACAGAATCGCGAACATAAGAAATCTTCTTAGTGACATTACAGTTAGGCAAAGTGATCTTAAATGCGTTATTTGTTACCTGAATCTTCGGCTTCACTTCATGATCTTTATAAGCGTTCATTATTTTAGGTAAACCAGTCCCATATGCTTCAATCAATTCTAAATGATAAAAGACCGCTGCCAATTTTGGATTTCTACACACAGACAGTCCAAGCAGAATATCATCAATCTCAATTCCTATTGGAAGACCTCCGACAGAAACAAACTCAATTCGATCATCATAAACACTAACTAGAGTACTGGCACTAAATGAATAATCACGGTGTACCAATGAGTTTAGGAGTACCTCTCGTAAAGCCTCTTCTGGATAATCTCTATAATCTGTACGATAAAGCCCCTCAAAAATTGCTTTCGTCTGATTTCTAATATCTAGATATGCATACAGCTCTTCCATCTGCTGAAACAAAGAACCTGAGAATTCACGTCTGTCCTGAAAAACACTTTTGTCCGTCCCAGAAAAGGTTGCTGCTTTAATCGTACTATTACACTGATCAGACAGTAGCATTCCAACATTACTATATATCCCTTCCCTGGTAAGTATTCCGAGTGTTTGCATCTTTGTAGAGTCAAATGGAACATTTCGTTTTAAAAATTGTTCTGATGCTGTATCAAAAGTCAGAGATTGCTCCAATGAACGCATGGATTCAAAACTATCTCCATCTGTTTCTTTAATCATTTTTCGAATGAAGGTATCCGACGCAGGATCACAAGAGCTCCCATTACGCACGAATACTCCGCTTGGTTTTAAACCTTTATTCGCCAAATAATACGGGCGATCTGTCCCCTTTTGAACAGTAACTGCAAGAATCTCTTTCTCTTCCACTGTTTTTATCTCATAACGAACGAACATTGTCACATCCGGCTTGATGGAATCTCTCACCTTATTATTCATCTGTAATATCGCGTAATCGGTATCCTCAATACCAATAACTGTTCCATCATCTTCAACACCAATATACAAGGTTCCTCCTCGAGTATTAGCAAAAGCAATCACTTCTTTACATATATCACTGACTACCTCAGATTTTAATTCGACAATATCATTTTCGATAAAATTCACATAGCACCTCCCTTCTTATCATCATTCTAATCAATCTTGTCATTCTTGTCAATTTTCATGACATAATGACAAGATTGATTTCTTTGAACTACTTTTTATTCCTTATCTTCTGTGTCTCTTCTTATAATCTTTCTGAATTTCATCAGACCAGTTTGGCATAAGGTCAAATGCAGCGGCAGCAGATTCTTTTCGGCACGCTCTTACTTTGGAAACTGCTTTCGATAACACTTCATAATTCAACTTGGTTCCTTCACTATCACATTCATAGTTCACCGCTCTGCTTGCCTTCACACCGAATCTGCCAGCAACCTTAATCGCATCCATATTAGCTCCAAGGAATAAAAACTCCCATCCATAGCGCTCTCTCTGGCGTTCTACCATACGTTTAACCTTATCATAGGTATATCTGCGACTGGAGTTCTCCATACCATCTGTCATAATGATGAAAATTGTTTTTTCCGGACGATCCTCCTCTCTGACATATTTATGAACATTCCCAATATGATGAATGGCTCCGCCAATGGCATCAAGAAGAGCAGTACATCCTCTGACATAATACTGACTGTCATTCATCGGTTCAATCTGATCAAGTAGAACTCTGTCATATAATACTTCCATCTCATCATCGAATAAAACAGTGGAAATAAGTGCCTGACCAGATTCTTTTTTTTGTTTGGAAATGAGAGAATTAAATCCTCCGATGGTATCAGATTCCAATCCACTCATGCTGCCACTTCTGTCCAAAATAAATACTAATTCTGTTAAATCTTTTCTCATAACGTATGCCTCCATTTTCTTCATTCGTAATATCATGTGAATGTGTTTTTTGTTTTCTGAGGCCATCATACACCATGAGTGAAAAAAAGAGGTCGCCCCGCAGGCGACCCCCAAAAAGTAACTTTATGATATAAGACAAGGCAAGCCATGTTCCTCGAGCTGGATATCCAGTTCGATCATGTCATAGATTTCATTTTCTATGAAGTAAGAGAAGATGATATCCGTTTTATCGCATGGTGACAGAGCATATCCTGCTCTTGCCAGCAAGTCTTTTGTCTGATCCATATTTAATTTGGCACCGATGCAAAGACACATTGCTGTAATCTTTTTCGGATGAGCATTTGGATTGTTTTTAATCTTGGAGAAAGCCTTCTTATCTATGATGGCTCTCTTGTATACATCCGGATAGCTAAGTCCACGGGAATCGATGAGGTAGATTAGATATTCAGAGAAAGTGTCTGAGATGTGGCTCATTCTCTCCTCTAAGGCATGTCCATGTGACTCCTCAAAATCAAAATCCATCGCCTGGCATTGTTCCAGATTAACATCCTCCGGAGTATATGGATCTTCTTTTGGAGCTGCAGGTGCTCCATATCTTTCTTCTTCACGAAAGATTGTTGCTTTATTCCATATGTTGCCAAAGGAAATCTTTCGACTTTCTTTTAAAGATCCTTTCTTCCTTTCAATCTGACTTTCTTCCCCATAATAAGTCGGTGTTCTCTCATTGGATAAGGAAGAATGATAAGCACCCGCATTAAAGATACCTTGATCTTTCTGGCTTTCCACGTAGTTCTCATCAATATAAGATTGAAGATCCGGAAAGAGATTATGCCCTAGATCTGTTGCTTTTTGGTCGAATACAACCAGATAAACCAACATTGGATGCTTCATTAAAAAAGCATTGATTTCGTCCACCGCAATCCGCATCCCTTCTTCTTTGGGATAGCCAAAACTTCCTGTGGAGATTAACGGAAAAGCAATAGATTTCAGTCCCTGTTTCCATGCCAGGTCCAGACTCTTACGATAACAGGAGCGAAGCTTCCTTTCCTCTCCGGAATTTCC
>JAUNNI010000074.1 GCA_030531555.1 Eubacteriales bacterium
AGATTAAGGAAACCTGGCGAGAAAAATGGTCGGAGAAAAATGAATAAATTTAAATTTATTCATACTGAACAACTTTAGCTGTTTGGCGTCTACATGCATAGTCATTGATTATTTTTTACCATATTCCATAGCAAATTTTATTAGTAAATTTATTCACTCATCTAGTATAGTGAATATATATGATTAGGAATAGGATGTGAATATAATCATGAAATCAGTTGCAATATATAATTGTATCCTGACAACAGGGGGACGTGGACATACACGCATCGTAATGAATACGTTAATTGAAGAAGCCAATCAGTGTATCCACAGCACAGAACGTATTTATGGAACAGATGTTGAATACTCGAATTATCAGGATGTAGGAGAATTTACACCAGACAATCTTGACCGTCCTGGATTTCAGAGAATGCTAAACGATATAAAATCCCATAAAATTGATATTGTTGTTATGGTAGTACTGACAAAATTATCCAATAAAATAGATATAATTCTTGATTTTTATAAAGTATGTAAAGAGTATGGAGTGGATCTCATAATATCTACCGATGGTAAAAAAGTCATGGATGTTTTGGATAAAGCATTGGAAAAAAGAAATTAGTAGATGAAGGTATGAAAGAAGCGAAATCTACCTTATCTGGTATGGTTGGTAATATGTTGAAATAATGTTCATTTTTCAAAAAGAGGGCAAATTTAAAAGTCTGCCCTCGCTATATTTTATTCACCATAAGGATCAATCTTGGCCGCCTGGCGTCTATGTGCATCTTCGGATGCCGCATAATGTTTGGCGGTTGTATTTATGTCACTGTGGCCTAAAACATCCGCTACTAAACGAATATCCCCTGTCTTATTATAAAGTGCTGTACCGTAGGTAGAACGCAACTTATGAGGTGTGATTTTCTTATTTGGAACTGCAACTGACGCATATTTTGCTACCATTTCCTGGATAGAACGGACCGCCATACGTTTTTTACGATTGGACATAAAGAGAGCTTTTTCATCATCACTCTCGATATAATATGGTCTTTCCAACTCGATATAATCCTGGAGTCTGTTACTGGTCAGCTCATCAAAATAAAGGATGTGTTCCTTGCCACCTTTACGAACAACACGCATGGACTGCTCCTTGAAATTAAGATCTTTCAGATCTAGGGACACACATTCAGAAACACGGATTCCTGTACGAAGTAATAGAGTCAGGATAGCCAGATCACGCTCTTTATGCTTCTTATTGAGTTTCTTCTGATGCTCTGAACCAAAATTTCCTGATTCAATTGTATGCAGAAATTCTTCAACCTCTGATGGAGTCATACGAACAATTACATGATCATCACTATGGTAAGACTGTTTGGTAGCACCAGCTGTTGGATCATTCGTCATATCACCATGGGTACAAAGATACTTGCATAATGATCTTAAGGAAGACATACGTCTGGCGATTCCTTTTACATCATTCTGCATCTCAATCTCACCAACAATATCAAGATCCTTGGCACTTAAATATTTCTGATATTCATTGATGTCCTGATAAGATAAAGAATTTAACAACTCTACAGGAATATTCTTTATCTCTGTATCTTTTAAAGTAGGATTGAATTCTTTCAGATATCGGAAGAAGATATTCAGATCATAAGCATATGCCATGGCTGTATGTGGGTTTTTCTGCGCTTTAGAATCCAGAAACTCATAGGTAAAGGAAGGAAGTTTTGCCTTGATATCTTTTAATTTTAATCTGTACTTTTTATCTTTCTGTTTGATATAATCTGAGTTTTTTCCCATGATAAACTCCTTGTAATTTTATTATAAAGATTGTAAAAAGAACATTTGTTTGTTATAATAACTATTGAGGTTTTACCTCAGGTGCTACCATACATTGACGTATGATGGCGGTTCGCTTTTGGCGGAGAGTCAATAGCTCCGATTACATAGACCCCTATGGGAATCTAATGGAAAGGAGGAAATGTCTATGCTTACTATTACAGATCTGATTGCTGTACTCGCACTGTGTGCAACTTTTTATGGTCTTGGATATGTGCATGGACAGCACGACTCCAAGACAAAAAGATAACCGCCCTAGCCTGACAAACTAAGCGGTTATCTTTATAATAACTTATGATCAGGTGAACCGTCATCGGTAGCACCTCTTGTTAATATCATAATAACACGCATTTTCTCTAATGTCAAAATCTATATGTAAATCATTTTTCTCAAACAATTCATTTATTACACTATTATTATAGCACAAAATGTGGATTTCACGCTATAATATATTTTACTACACTACTCTTTTTTATATAAGATATCTCATTCTTTCAGGTCTATTATGAAAGCATCGTTCAAAAAAAACGGTAGACTATCCTAGCCCAATATGGTGAGGATGCTTTTGACATTGGAGATTCCTATATTTTAGTGACCATTCCTTATGACAAAGATGTTTTGGGTGTCGCTAATCGAAATACAAATGTCGGTACAAACGTCGGTTTAAATGTAACAGAAAAAAAGTCCTTTCACATTTGATTGAAAATCTGGAAGCAACAGCAAACGATATGGCTGCTACAATCGGTATTTCAAAACGAACTATCGAAAGAACTCTAAAGAAATCACAAGAAAAAGGTCTGCTTATTCGAAGTGGCGCAAAGAAATCAGGAAGCTGGATTGTAATCAAATAACAAAATCAAGCGTGATATTCCATAACATTACGGTGTGGCCTATCACGCTTCTTTTCATTTTATCTGTGTTTTCCTTTGCGCCCATCTTGCTTTTATACAGTTTTAGAATTCTGAACTGTGTATGCGGATTCCATCTCCGCTTCTGATCGTTCCTCTTTCAACACAATAGCAAAAACACCCTTTCTTGGCATAACACAATCACCTATCTGCTTTCGAATTGCACATTCTTTATGGCATTCCTTGCCAATTTGAGTGATTTCAAGTGTTCCATTGCCTACAATGAGCCGTGTTCCTATTAGAAATGCCGCCACTTCGATTCCTTCCGTGAGAAAATTTTCCGCAAAAGCACCTATTGGAATGTTTGGATATATCGCTTTCATCACTCCCTTTTTTTCACTGATGCATATTGCAACAACTGAAGCCATGTCATTCCCACACTATATCTATCAGACTTTTATACAATCCTACCTCCGCCGAGAACAATGTCCCCATCGTATAGGACAACTGCCTGCCCGGAAGTAATCGCTCTCTGTGGACGTTCAAAGGTGACCTTCACTGTGCCATCCAGCATGGGATATGCAATTGCAGGCTGTTCCGGCTGGCGATACCGTATTTTTGCCTGACACTTCACTGCCATAGAAGGCACCTCACCGCTGATCCAATTGAAATCCGCCGCAGTCAGCTTGTCCTCGTACAAATTCCTGTCTTCGGCAAGTGTCACTGTATTGTTCCTGACATCAATCCCTTTGACATACATTGGTTTTCCAAATGCAATACCAAGACCTTTCCGTTGACCAATCGTATAGTGAATGATACCGTTATGGGTTCCCAACACATTGCCCTCTAAATCAAGAAATGCACCGGGGGCATAGCATTTGCCAGTATATCGTTCCAAAAAACGGCCATAATCACCATCAGGCACAAAACAAATATCTTGGCTGTCCGGTTTTGACGCATTGATAAAGTTATTTTCTTCTGCAAGTCTGCGGACATGGGATTTTTGCATGCTACCAAGAGGAAACATCATGTGCGCCAGCTGATTCTGGGTCATAGAATAAAGTACATAACTTTGATCCTTTGTCTCATCCAGTGCCTTTTTCAGGAAATAGACACCATTCACCTCTTCAATACGAGCATAATGTCCGGTTACCACGCAATCACAGCCAAGAATTCTCGCCCGCTCAAACAGATTGTCAAATTTCATATAGTAGTTACAGTCAATGCAGGGGTTCGGAGTTTTACCGGACTCATATGCCTCAACAAAACGTTTAATGACATTCTCTCGAAATTCCTCTTTAAAATTGAACACATAGTAGGGAATTCCTATCCTATACGCAACACTTCTGGCATCTTCCACATCGTCTAGGCTACAGCACGTATGATGACGGCTGATTCCAACGTCCTCGTTGTCATATAGCTTCATCGTGCAACCGATACAATCATACCCCGCGTCTTTCATCAGTTTTGCAGCGATAGAGGAATCAACCCCGCCGCTCATGGCAACTAATACTTTTTTCATGCCAGTTTCCTCCTCTCCGGATGATATTATCTCCTTTCTCTACTTTAGAGATTCAGTGAACACCGCACTTTTCGCAGTCATGATCCGCAGGAAATTCAGTCGGATCGTAGGAAATTCCATTTTTATCATAGTAATCCTTCACTGCCAACTTGATTGCTTCTTCCGCCAACACAGAACAATGTAGTTTATGTGCTGGAAGTCCATCCAGAGCTTCAGTGACAGCTTTGTTTGTCAGTTTGAGAGCTTCCTTGAGAGGCTGTCCCATGATCAGTTCTGTCGCCATGGAGCTTGAAGCAATAGCACTGCCACATCCAAAAGTTTCGAATTTCACATCTGTTATTCTTTCATCCTCTATCTTCAGATAGATCTTCATAATATCACCACAGACAGGATTGCCTGCTTCCCCGATACCGTCTGCATTTTCTATCGTTCCTACATTTCGTGGATTACGAAAATGCTCCATCACTTTTTCACTGTATAACGCCATAATACTACTCCTCTCTTAATTTATTGAAACTGCCTAAATACATGTGAGCGCTTCCCTGTTACCAGATCTCGCCAAAAAGGAGACATGTTTCTGAGGCGTTCAACAACACTTTTTACGGATTGAATAAGGTAGTCGATTTCTTCCTCAGTGATTTCTCCATCAAGACTGAGACGAAGGGATCCATGTGCTACCTCGTGCGGTCTCCCAATGGCTAAAAGCACATGACTGGGATCCAATGAACCGGATGTACAAGCGGAACCTGAGGATGCCTGGATACCCATATCATCTAATAGCAGCAGGAGTGATTCTCCTTCAATACCCTCAAAGCAAAAATTTACGGTTCCGGGCAGTCTGTGAACAGGGTCTCCGTTTAATTCAGAATACTCAATTTGACGAAGCCCCTGAATAAGGCGGTCTCTCAATGGAATCAAGCGTCTTCTATAGTTGTCCAGATTTGAGGCAGCTTCTTTAAGAGCCACAGCCATACCAACAATCCCTGGTACATTTTCTGTTCCCGCTCGTTTACCTCTTTCCTGGGCGCCACCCTCAATCAGATTTGTAAGCATAATTCCTTTTCTGGCATAAAGTAGCCCAACTCCTTTAGGTCCATGGAACTTATGCGCGGAGAGGGACAGCATGTCGATATGATCCTTCGTAACATCTACCGGAATATGGCCGATTGCCTGTACAGCATCCGTATGAAACAACACTCCACATTTTCTGCAGAGTTTACCAATCTCTGCGATTGGCTGAATGGTTCCGATTTCGTTGTTTGCATACATGATGGTCACTAAGGCTGTGTCTTCACGAATTGCAGATGAAACCTGTTCGGCGGTTACAATACCATCATGATGAACATCCAGAAGTGTGATTTCGAAGCCTTCCTTTTCAAGTTTCATTAAGGTATGCAAAACAGCGTGATGTTCAAATGCTGTTGAGATAATATGCTTTTTTCCTTTTCTGGCACCCAGATAAGCGGCTGTTCGAATCGCCTGGTTATCTGCTTCGCTTCCCCCGGATGTAAAGTAAATTTCTTTCGGATTACAATTTAGAACCTGGGCAATCTGCTCTCTTGCATTTTCCAAAGCCACTTTCGCATCCTGTCCAACTCCGTATAGACTTGATGGATTTCCATAATAATTCTCCATACACTTGGTCATTGCTTGTATAGCGCTACAACTCATTTTTGTTGTAGCTGCATTATCAGCATATATATTCATTGTGAGATCCTCCTATATTCCTATTCAAACGATAGGATTATCATATCACAAATTCCTAGCATGTCAATAGGAAATAGGTTAATTGTGTTGAAATCCTATTTTCCCTACGGTATAATAGGATTATGATAAATAAGGAGGATTGCGATATGGTTTCAACAAAAGGAAGATATGCATTAAGAGTGGTGCTTGATCTGGCAGAACATAATAGCGGCGAATATGTGCCACTAAGCGAAATATCAACTCGTCAGGAAATATCTATGAAATATCTTGAAATCATCGTAAGATCATTGGTGCAGGGTAAACTTCTGGAGGGTCAGAGAGGAAAAGGTGGCGGTTATCGACTGACGCGTCCTCTGAATGAATATTTCATCGGGGAAATACTTGAGTTAACGGAAGGTACATTGGCAACAGTTGCCTGTCTGGATAATGATGCAAAGATCTGTCCACGAGAAGAAAAGTGTAAAACACTGGTTATGTGGAAAAAATATGATTCGATGGTTCATGATTTCTTTTATAACATCACCATTGAAGATCTTATGAACGGGAAGCTGTAAATATTGTATGCATTGCTTTTTTGATGTGTTTCAGAAATATTCTAGAAAATATTGGAACAGATGGAACATATGCTTCTGTTTCGTGCCATGTATTAGTAGAGGAGGATTTCCTTCTCAGATTAGTAAAGGACGGAGGTGATATTTACGTTAAATGCTGATGTTCTTCCCATTTTCCCACCACCATTTAAATTCTTAGTCTTAATAGCATAGTCAATATTAGCTGAAGACAATATGTCTCTTACTCTCATACGTTCATTTAGGCTTTGAGTAATAAGTATTTCTTTACGGTTGAAAATTGTGATCATAGAATCACTTCCTTCCAGCTTTAAATGTCTCTTTCAAAAATGAGATCCATATCTTTGATCTTTCCGTAATCACTCATCACTGTTGGAATATATCCAACATAACGATATCCTTGTCTTGCATGTTTATCAATAATCTCTTCACAAGTGACATTCTTTTTGATATTTTTAAGAACAGTCTCATCCCCCGATTCTGCGCCAACATAAACCATAGATAATCCTGCATCTCTTAATCTCTCTAAATCTTCTTTTCCTTTTTTAATAATATCTTTTGCAGTAGCATAAGAAGTGACACGCCTGCAGTTTGGAAAATGCTCCTTGATATATCCTAAGATATCCAGTAAAAGTTCTGTCGGGACAGTCAAAGCATCTCCATCCGCAAGAAAGATCCTTAATGGATAGTCCCCATACAGCTGACTCATTTCATCAAAATCTCGAAAAATCTCTTCCCTTGTTCTGATCCGGAACTTCTTTGCCTTGTACATGCTGCAGAAAGTACATGTATTGTTTGCACATCCGATCGTAATCTGCATAATCAGACTTCTTGCTTCACTTGGTGGACGATACACATCTCCTTCATAGATCATTTTTTCTTCTCCGCTATTTTCGTCTTTCGTGACTTCTTTTCTTCATGAGGAATCAGTATCTTTTGGATGGATATCTCTTTTCCATCAATGGTGAGCATTGCCATCGTAATCTCCTGATCAATTCTTCTTGGCCCACAGCTTCCAGGATTGAGATATACCATACCATCTTCCTCTTTTTCCAGATATTTATGGGAATGCCCAAAGACAATTAAATCTATATCTTCCAGATTCTTTGGAATATGTGCCTTATTATGAACCATATACACATTTACATCTTCTATCTGAAGGGACAAATCCTCTTCTTTTGATTTTCTCCATCTTTAATTCCTAACTAAAAAAATCCCTTTTATTCCAGGCTGATGTCATGAATCGGATAGCAGCTTTTTTATTGGTAAGCCATTCAATCCTTTTTCCATTTTTCTTGTTTCTAAGAATTTCTTTTACAAGATAATCAGCAATGACATCTGGATAATCTCCAAGGATGTTGTAAATTTTCTTTGTTTTCTCATTAAGCTCTGTGGCATTCTGATTACTTCCCGCAGACGTCAGAAAATCTGTGATCATGATGCCTGGAGATAGTTTTCCTACGATAATAGGAAGTTTCTGATTTTTTATCTCATTTGCCAGTCCATCTGTGAAGTATGTCACAGCTCTTTTCGCAGTTCCATAAAGAGTAAAGCATGGCTGAAAAGCATCATTGGATCCCATACCTTCCACGTTATAGATTGCTCCAAATCCCTGCTTCATCATCTTTCTCATGGCTGCATTGGATCCATGTATCGCCCCTTTAAGATCTACATCCAAAAGTCGCTCTATTTCATCTTCACTGATTTCCCATGCGTACTGAAAACTCTGATTGACTCCTGCATTGTTGATCCAAATATCAATTCTTCCAAAAGTCTCCATCGCTTGATCTGCCAGAGCTCCCACATCAGAAAGATTTGAAACATCACACACTTTTCCCGTGATTTTTCCATGGGAATTGATTTCTTTCAGTTCATTAATTGCCTTATCTAATTTTTCTTCATTGGTTGCACAAAGAACAAGGTTGTAATGTCTTCTTCGAAACTGCTTAGCAAGTTCAAATCCAAGTCCTCTGCTGCTTCCGGTAATTACAGTTGTTTTCCTCATTATTCTCTACCCTTTTTACATTCCATTGGACTATTTTAAGAATTCCTTCAATTTATCCATTTCTTCTTCAGATAAGGTAACACCTTTTCCCATCTTCTCGTGTTCCGGTGCCCAGTCGTGAATATCGTATTTCGCCTTTCCACCATTCCAGGAAATTAAGTTAATTTCTTTGGTCCAGCTTTTTGGGCTCTCACTCAATATTCCAATGTGTTTTACAATATCATATTTAATATCTGCCATATTGCTTTTCCCTTCTATAAAAAATCAAAACTTAACTGATAGTTTTTCCATGATGTCTGCTTTGCTTCATGAATCACGTCATTTTTCATGATATTCCCAATCAATAATGGGGAATCTGGATCATGTAATCTCTGATTTTGCAGCACAGTTCTTTTATCATAGTTTGCATAACAATATCTGCAAAAGTGACTGCATGTATTATAAGATCCAATATCTCCTGTCAGAAAACAGGCGCATTCCTGTCTTGTAGGCTTCTTTTTTGGAAGATCAAGTTTACAGCCAATAGCCTTTTCATACGTTCCTTTCGTCATGCATCCACTACAGTCTGCTCCATAAATCTCATATTCTTTTCCTTCCCCACAGGGCTTGATTTTCATTCCATAGGTATCTGCAATGGAAACAAATTCCTTTACAATGGTATGTCTATCCTGTTTCTTTACAGTTTTGGCTTTCGGAAAATTTCGAATAACCTTCTGATACAGGTCAATGAAGCTTATGATACACGTATCCGTATATCCTGAAAGCTTTCCTGCCATCCTTTCAAAGTCTGAGATATGTTTTGCCACCGAATATTTGTCATTAATCAAAATAGGGTCATATCTCCATCCAATGCTGTTCGCACCGACATTTTCTGATAAATGAATGAAGTCTTCCATTACTTTTTCTTTGGATGGTACATTAGGCTCGATATCCATTCCATATGGTGTGATGGTCACAAACCAGTACTGCCCATATGGTTTCAGTAAATCCATCTGTTTAAACATCGGTGCAGGATTTTTACTGCAAAAACAAATCAGATCAACTACCTCTGGTGACAGACTGTACCTAGTAACAGAAGTGGTATTATAAGGATTTCGGACCATAACAAAGCCTTCCTGTATTCTTTTATAGAACCATTCTGAAAAAAATGCTGGAATGTCTGTTCTCATTCCTGTTTGTATGATCATGATTATCGCTCCTACAAATGTACTGTTTTTTTATACTTCGGCTTTACCACCTTGATATCCGGATGATCGATATCCATCCATTTCTTTAACTCCATCAAAGATATCTTGTTACTTATTGGTGGAAAAGTGTTATCAAAATGATCCAGCATGATTCTCTTTGGTTTTATCTTCTCGATGATCTCAAGAGATGGTGTGATCAGATCACTGGCTCCCTGGAATGGAAGGATTAAAAGATCCACACCTATTGGATAAACAGTGGATGGATCAATCCCCAGGCTTCCCATAAGCAGTATACTTTTACCTTCTGCTCTAATGAGATAGGATATCGTTTCCTTTTTCTCTTTACAGACTCTGTTCTGATGCATGAGCCATGGGATATTATAGCCATATTTGATCATTCTTGAACTTATGAGGGTCTTTTTTACAATCTGTTTGTCAAAATGAATATGCTTTCCTTTTATTGGCTGTATCTCAATATCACCGATATAAATCTTATCTTCTGGATGAAGTACCCGGATACGTTTTTTATTCACACCTTTTTTCAGCAGTGTCTTTGCTGGAGTTTTGGTACACCAGATACTGGGATCTGTTCCCTTTACAAGTCCTGGGATACTCGCAAGATGGTCCATATGGCCATGGGTAAGAAAGATATTTGAAAAATCTTCATAATCTTTTTTGCTTATCCTGATTCCAGAACCCGGCAGAGGAACAAACGGATCAAATAATATTTTACTGGATTGTGTTTCTATCGAAACAGATGCTGTTCCATACCATTTAATCTTCATAAACACATTCTCCATTAAACCAAGTTTGTAAAACAGTAGTATTATGAATATTTTCTACCGGTATTGTAAGAAGATTCTGATCTAAAACTGCAAAATCTGCTTTCTTTCCTGGCTCAATGGACCCTATCATCTCTCCCCAACCTTCAATATCAGCACTTCCTTGTGTCCAAAGATAAATTGCTTCTTCAATGTTAATTCCACTTTGAGCTCCTAAAACAGAACCATCAATAATTTTACGATCAACAAGGAACTCTATACAAGGAAATGGATTAACTGGACCGATTGGGTAATCTGTTCCAGCACCCATACGGATTCCCTGATCCATCAGTTTACGATATTCCGCATTTCTAATGTCTCCTCGTTCTTCTCCCCAATATCTTCTTAAATTAAGACCAAGAAGATAAGGCTGATGTTGAATACTTACACAGATATCATATTTTTTTAATTTCGCCAACTGTTCTTCGTTACATAATGGCAGATGACAGATGGTCCAATTTAATTTGCCAATCTCTGCTTTTTCTCCCTGCTCTGCGTACATATCAATATTATATTGAGCAGACTTATCTCCATATGTATGAATTTGCAACATTAATTTATGATCTGAACAAAGATCCATTATTTTACGAAATTCATCTTTTCGTTCCTCTGTCCAAAAAGAAATTCCATGAAAATCTTCAATTGGCTGAATTTCCTCAATCACTTCATAAGGTTCGATCAGATTAGCCGTTTCTACTCCACCATCCTGAATTAATTTAATACCCTGGAACTTAAAATGATCATTATTTTCAAAAGTTGAACCAAACTCGACTGCCCATTTTGCCATATCATAATCTACCGCATAGATCATCGCTGCCATTCGAGCATGGAATTCATTTTTATCGTACAAAGATGTGATTGTTTTAAAATTATTTTCATGAACCATATGGATTGGGACAAGACTTCCCATTTCTGCTGTTGTAGTAACCCCATACTGATTCAGCTGGTCAGATACTCTTTTCATTGCCTGGGCAAAACCTGGTCCCATATTTTTAGGAATCACACGATCTACCATAGCAGATGCAGCATCCGCTAAAAGACCATTTAATCTACCCTGACGATTCCTTCCAAAATGACCACCTACTGGATCTTCCATATCTTCTGTAATGCCAGCCATTTCAAGTGCCATGGAATTACAAACCTTCACATGTCCTCCTCTTTGAAGACATACCGGATGATTTGGGCATGCCTGATCCAATTCCTCCCTAGTAGGGAATCGATTTTCTTCAAGCTGTGTTTCATGCCATGCCATTCTGGAAACTACCCAATTGCCTTCTGGTATTGTTTGACTTCTCTGACGAATTAATTTCTGAATCTCTGCAATATTCTTTGCCGAAATCAAATCAACATTGTCAATATCCATGGCAAGAAAAAATGGATGGGCATGACTATCATTTAATCCGGGAATCATGAAATTGCCTTGAAGATCGACTTTTTTTGTATCGTCATTTGCAAGAGACAATATATAATCCGTGCTTCCCGTTGCAAGAATCGTCTCTCCTTTTACAGCTACTGCCTCTACTATGGATTTATCTTTATCTACAGTATAAATAATGCCATTATATAATACGAGATCTGCTGTTTGTTTCATTCCTATATCCTCCCTTTTTGCGTCTATCATTTTTCTTCCGCTTTCATCTTTTTACAAATCCATTCCATAATCACATCTACCGTATATTCTTTTTCTTTCTCCGTCCGCAAGATTAGAAAGAGTATACATAATACCGCTTCGAAGTCTTACAAAATAATTTTTTTGAAATCCTAGTTTTTCCGCAATGCCATCGGCCGTCTTAAACCCGATCCCCCAGATATCATCGGCAAGCTTAAATGGATTTTCCTTCATTGTAGGAATGGATTCATTGCCATAATGTTTATATATTTTTGCCGCAAAGGAAGTCGTCACCCCATGATCCTGTAAAAAAAGCATGATATTCTTGATCTCTTTTTGCTTTTCCCAACTCTCGGCAATCCGTTCCACTCTCTTTTTCCCAATGCCTGGGACTTCCAGTAACCGCCCGATATCCGTTTCTATCACATCAAGGGTATCCGTACCAAACTGTTTTACGATACGCTGGGCAAACTTTGGTCCTACCCCTTTGATAAGACCTGAACCCAGATATTTTTCAATCCCGTAAATGGTAGCTGGCATGGTCTCTTCCCAGTTCTGGGCAACAAATTGCCTTCCATACTTGCGATCCATCTTCCAGTCGCCTTCCACCAAAAGAACCGATCCTACGGTTGCATCCAAAAGATTTCCAACCACAGGAACAAGGTCATCATACCCTTTCATGGCGCACTTTAAGACAGAATATCCTGTTTCCTGGCTCTGATATGTAATTCGTTCTACCACACAACGGATCTTGATCATGAAACTCCCTTTCACTACAATAGTAAGATTAACTCACGATTTTCTTATGTTTATGATACTACAGAAATTTAACCTTTCATTGAATCAAATTTTGCCACAAGTTCTCTGCTTGTTCCATATTCATCTTTCCACACCATCTCTTCTGAAATCTTATTTTCCTCTTTATCGTACCATCCTGTAAAGATATGCCCTTCTTTAGGATACGCATAATAAGTCTGCTCCCATTCTCCCGTTTCTTTCCACTGAGCATTATATACAGGATTGAATTTAAGTCCTACATATCCTTCTCCTTCAGCAAGCAGATTTAGAGGGAGCATCTTATCATTTTGTGGAGCAAAAGAATATATAGCAATCATAGGATTTCCTGTAGCATTTAAATGTCTGAGTAACGGATTATTTCTTGTATCAAGCATAGAAATATGGTTATTATGGCAATAAAAGTATTTTAATTTTCCATTATTGGAAAGATCTATGTCTTTAAGTTCATTGTCATTTACATAAAGCTCTACCAGTTCCTCATTCTTACTAACATCTATAACAGAGAGTTGATTCATTCCGATGTCAATTCCCTGACATACAGGAAGTTTTCTTCCACTCTTTTTTTTATGGCACAACAAATAGAGTAGCATCTTATCTACTCAAATTTATGACGTGTT
>JAUNNI010000150.1 GCA_030531555.1 Eubacteriales bacterium
TATTGAGCTACAGAAACAGTTTTCGAACTTCGTCAAACAAGTCGACAAATCAAAATTGCTTAAAATAAGTAGATGAAGTAATAATAATTTTTAGGTAGCAAATGAAGAATTATTTATAATAAAAAAGAATATTCAAAACAGAAGAGTTTCAAAGAAATCCTATTTCAGGAAACTGATGTATGTAAATCAAATAGTTTTATTGATTGTAATATGTTAAAAAACGAATATATATTTGACATTGAAGAGAATTAGCGGTAAAAATAATATATAAAAAGTGCTACCGATATACGGTTAGCCTGATATTGATTGACAAAAAGCCGCTCAGTTTAGCAGACAGGGGCGGTTTTTTTGTGTCTATTTATAATATAATTATCGTATCCGACATTAAAAGGAGGTTTTTATGATAACCAACTTTGATTATTTAAAAAAAGAAGAAAAATTTAAAACATTTGCAGATGTTGCCATTTCCGCTGAAAAAATAATATTAATGGATCCGGAGGCATGTGTATTGAACTGCCGTAGAGCGATGGAATTTGCTGTAAAATGGGTATATTCTGTTGAAAAACAGTTAGCCATGCCATACCAGGATAATCTTCAGAGTCTTATGAATTCAGAGGAATTTCGGGCATTTGTTGGATACGATATTTGGAAACGAATGGATTATATTCGTATACGTGGGAATAGTGTTGCCCATAGAAGTAAAAAAATGAGTCGTGCGGAGGCCATGCTTTGTCTTGAAAATCTTGCAATTTTTCTTGATTTTCTTGCTTGTTGTTATTCTTCCAATTATGAGGAACATATCTTTAATAAATCATTTGTTGAAGATCGAATGAATAAAGCAAAAGAATCGAAAAAGAATGCTGCAGATACCAAAGAAGAACTGTTAAAGAAGATTCAAGAACTTGAGAAAAAAGAGTTGGATTTACAGTCTTTAATCAAAGAAAATGCAGATCTTAAAGAAAAACTGTCTTCCAGACGTGAGGAACAGCAGGAATTATATGTTCCAAAGCCTCTTGATTTATCAGAATTTAACACAAGAAAATTATATATTGATTCTATGCTGGAAGAGGCAGGATGGATCGAGAAAAAGGATTGGATTAATGAGTATGAGATCCATGGCATGTACAATAAATCCCAGGTTGGATATGCGGATTATGCCCTGCTTGGAGATGATGGGCGTATTTTGGCCATTATTGAAGCAAAACGTACTTGTCTTGATGTTTCTAAAGGAAGACAGCAGGCCAAATTATATGCAGATTTGATTGAGGAAAAGCAGGGAAGAAGACCCGTTGTTTTCCTGACAAATGGTTTTGAAACAAGAATCGTTGATAATCAATATCCGGAAAGAAAGATATCTGTTATATATTCCAAACGTGATCTTGAAAAGCTTTTTAATCTTCAAAGTATGAGATCTAGCTTAAATAATATCGTGGTAGATAAGAATATTGCTGGACGATATTATCAGGAGGGAGCCATTAAAGCAGTTTGTGATAGTTTTGGAAGGAAAAACCGTCGCAAAGCCCTTCTTGTTATGGCTACAGGTTCTGGAAAAACAAGAACTGTAATAGCCCTTTGTAAAGTATTATTGGATCAAGGATGGATTAAAAATATATTATTTCTTGCAGACCGAAATTCTTTGGTTACACAGGCAAAGAGGAATTTTGTCAATCTTCTTCCAGATTTATCCGTAACCAATCTATGCGAAGAAAAAGATAATTATACAGCACACGGTGTATTTTCCACATATCAGACCATGATGAATTGCATCGATTCTATTCATGACGAACATGGAAAACTTTTCACTTGTGGACATTTTGACCTGGTCATTTGCGATGAGGCGCACCGATCAATTTATAATAAATATAAGGATATTTTTAGTTATTTTGATGCACCTTTGGTAGGTTTAACTGCAACTCCAAAGGACGAAATCGATAAGAATACCTATGAAGTTTTTGAACTGGAAAATGGAGTGCCAACCTATGGATATGAGTTGGCACAGGCAGTAAAAGATGGATATCTTGTTGACTTTATGTCTGTGGAAACTACTTTGAAGTTTATCGATCAGGGCATTGTATATGACGAATTATCTGAAGCAGACAAAGAAGTCTATGAGAAGACATTTGAGGATGAAAATGGGGAACTTCCGGAAAGTATTCGTTCTTCTGCATTGAACGATTGGGTATTTAACGAGAATACAATCAAGGAAGTATTACATATATTCATGACAAATGGTCTCAAAGTGGATTATGGTAATAAGATTGGTAAGAGTATCATATTTGCCAAGAACCATGAACACGCAGAAAAAATCTATGAAATATTTGGAAAAGAGTATCCTCATCTTGTTGGTTATGCGAAGGTTATCGATAATTATTTAAA
>JAUNNI010000075.1 GCA_030531555.1 Eubacteriales bacterium
AAATCCAACTTAATTTTTTTAAAAAATTGTCTTGACAAATGGGTTCACCTTACTGTTTTGGATCTGCTGGAGCACTTTCTGTTTTAGCCTGCTGTCCACACGCACCACAAAGCATTACTACCATTGATGCAACCATTGCTACTCCGATTTTGATGCTTACTCTTCTTTTACTCATTGTTTTCTCCTCCTGAAAATAAACTTTTTTAAGAAACTCTCGCCTCTTGTTATCTTTCTTACACTTAATAATACGGCAAAATTGAAGGGAAGGATAGATACTTTTTAAAATAATAGCTACAATGCTACATTTTATATACTAACCACATAGTTTTATTTGTTCTAAGAGTGCAAAAAAAGAGTTTGAATTTATCTTTTTATTATTATTAAGAAAAACCAAGAAGGGGATGACAAATCCCAAAGACACACCATCGCCATTTTACAATGTATTTTCTATTTATTTAGAAAAGAGGCCACTGTAGCCCCAATAAGGTACTACAGTAACCTCTTCAAAAAGATTTACTGATATACTTATTATGCAGTTATTTTCTTCTTCCCAAGATCTGAAGAAGTCTTACAAAGAGATTTGCAATATCAAGATAGATATCAAGTGCACAATCAACTGCATTATCTACAGTTTTTGCAAACTGCTGGGAACGATAGAAATCATATCCAATGTAAAGACTGAATAGAATCGCTGCCATCCAGGAAGTTGCAATCTGTGGGATATGGAAAAGCATCAATACCACTTCTGTGATCACAATTCCAAGAAGTCCTGCAAAGAGGAATCCTCCAATCTTTGAGAAGAACTGTGGAAACAGAATACTCATAGCTACCATAACGATCGTGATCATCATGGTGTAGAAGAATGCTTCAATAACTACCAATGAACTGATTCCACCATAGGCATATACCATCGTTGAGATCATCAGTCCCAGTGGAATAACCACCAGGTTATATCCCAAAAAGCTGATAGCCGGGTTCTTTGATTTATTTGCGATAAAGATTCCTGCAAAAGCACATACAAAATATCCGATCAAGAATACCAGTGGATTGATGTAAGCGTATGTATTTCCAACCAGTCCACAGATAATGACATTTACGATGATACCATAAAGAACGGTTGCTCCCATGATTCCATTATATGCTTTGTCACTGATCATTGTACTTTCTGTATAATCTGCTCTTAATCTTGCTTCTCTAGCTGCTGCATTAAAGCCTGACATTTCGTCCGCCTCCTTTTACTTCACTACAAGATACGTTTTCTTGTTTGGTGAAAATAATTTAAATAATAAACAACCTGCTGCGATTCCAAGAATCGCTGCTACTAATTTCTTACCCATCCCTATCACATCCTTTCCATGCTTTGCCTTAGATAATATCCAAGGCTTAAGTAAATGGGTATCTTCTGGATTTCTCCATTTTTTCTCTTTGTTTTTCTGATAGCATGATTATACAAAAGGTGTCTTTCAAAATATACTTATATTTTGGTAAAATAAGCAGCTCTAATCCTCGAAAAGAAGAAAAATGGATCTTTTTATTAGAAAAGTACCGAATAATATATCGCATTAACTACAAAATAAAATATCTTATTTTGACCAGAATAAGCAATGCCATTACTTATCCTGGTTTTTCGCAAAATCCCTCTATCTGCGATATTAAGCTTCACCATCAGAATCATCAAGAGTCAAAAATGAACACTCAAATAAGTCTTTTCGGAAATCATCTATCAGGTCTCTTTTACCCGCAAAATCAGGCCCTGCAATTACTTTCATGAAGAAGATAGCAGTCCCTACTTCTTTCATTTCCATAAAGGTCTCTGTTTTAACAAAGCCATCATCCGTCTTTTTCATACCTGTAAATGTAATAATATCCTCATGAATCATTAGTGCAATTCTTGCTTTTTCATGATCCTTTGGAACAATAGCGATGTTGTCACTAGTACTCCCATCTTCCTCCTCATAAGAAATTGTAGTTAATACTGTAAAGTCCTTAACCTCGTCATATACATAGAGAAGCATTCTCATACTTTCATACAAATGAAATGCATAGTAAGGTTCAATATATTCCTTGAAATACTCACAAAGAAGTTTGTGAAATGTTAAGAAGGTATCCACCCAAACAACATGCTTCATATGTAAAACCATGTAAGTTAAGGCAAACAAGCAGCTCATATCTGACTTTGTTGGTAGATAGATTCCATTTTCCTGATCAAATTCCGTTACCATCCCTTCCTCGACACAGAGCATAGTCCAATAATTTGGAAGATCTTGTCTTGTAATCGTAAACAGTATATAGGCTCTATCATGCTCATCGTCATAAGCACCAAACAGACATGCTTCTGTATCTTCACAAGGGGGCAGGGTAAATTCCCCCATATCAGGTATGCTAGATCCAAAAAGTTCAAAACTTAAATGATCTGTTTTTGTCTCCTTGAAAATTTCATCCGGAAAATTCATCAAACCTGACAGTAGTTTTGATCTATTTTCTCGTTTTGTTGCATCTGCTTCAATAGCCTTATTAAGTGCTTTATAATCCACAGAAAGTCTTTCATTGTTCATGTTATCCTTGTTATTGTTGATTTTCTCCATTTTTTATCCTCCGTTTTTCATTTCTTATGCTGCATGTCTCTCATATTTTTCTATAAAGAGACAGGCTTTTTCATAAACCATCTCATCGTCTTCGTTGTAATCCTCTTTTTCAAGAAGCAGGTCAAAATACTTCTCCAGCTTGTCGTAGTTTATAAGATTTACTGTCTTCTTCTTTCCCGGAACCAGGTCTTTCTTATCATCCTGCTGCTGTGTAGATACCGCATCATAATCTTCTCCCATCACTTCTTTTGCTTTCCCACGAAGGAAGTCCATGTCAAACTTCGTTGGCTCATAAGTTGACGGATCATAAACAGGCTCAGCTGTCCTTTCTTCTGTACGATCCTCTTTTTCTACAGAGTCTTTTGCCCTTTCTTCTGGCTTTTCTGGAATCTCTTCTTCTATTTCCTTTTTTGATTCATCCACTCCTTTTTGCGGTTCTTCCTTCTTTTTCTCCATGGATTTCTTTCTGGCTTTTTCAGGCTCTTTGTAGGCCTGATAGATTTCCCAGCTGTCTCCCGGTTTTTTCGAACCTTCCATCTTCCTAAGCAGCATCTCTTTTTCTGCTTCTTCCATTTTGGCTAAGATTGATGCCAGTTTAATATCCAACTGCTTTTTCTCTACCATCTCCTGCAGAACCTTATCTTTGGATAAGACAACATCCATATAGCATCGGGCATACTTAGAACTCATCCCCAGCTGTTCAGCCGCCATTCTCGGCACCTTCATTTTTTTGATGGATCCGGTATCCGCAAGTTCCATCAGGTGTCTTACAATGGAGAAGCGGTGAAGGATTGGATCTTTTGTTTTCCTCTGACCCTCATTTGCAATCTCCATGATGATCTTTTGTGCAGGCTCTGGCATATCCTCGCCTCCTACGATGTAACAGGGAACCTCTCTGTAGCAGTTTGGATCTTCGTGGTGGATGCTGTGTAAGGCATTCAGTCTTCTTTCCCCGGATAATACACGGTAGGTATTGTCTTTATAGGGTCCTATCACCGTAAGCGGTGTAACAAGCCCTGCGGTTCGGATCTCCTCTGTCAGGGAATCAATCTCTGTCAGTTCATAGGTGTTGAAGCCACACGGGAGTAACATCGAGATTTCTATGTTGCATATCTTTCCCGACAGGATGATGCCTTCCTTCGTAAGCAGTTTCAGCGGTTCCTGTTTTTCATGATTCTTATCTTTTCTAGTATCCATGAAATCCTCCTTTTTTATTTTCGATTATTGATTTGTTCCTCTATATACAATATGGGTAAAAAAATATCGAAAAAAACATTTAGTCCCCGTTTTTTTTTCAAAAAAATTCATATTGAAAGAAAAAAGGAGTGAGATCATGAGTGAATTATTCAATGCATACGATGCTTATCTGATTGGAAGAAAGAGTGGGATTGGAAATTATCTCTTTTTTGGAGACAGTCCCGGTGGGAGTAATGAAAAATTGGCCCTCTCCTGCATCCGTTATGCCATCGAGTATCTTTTGCGATGGAGCAGGGAAATGGCCATAAAAAAATTCGACCGTGTTACGATCGAACGTTTAAAACTGGGAAAGATGGTTTCCTATATTGATTATCCTATTTATGTACTTCCGGGAGATCCAAAATTTATTTTATCAAAGCTATACCCGGATCGAATTTTTATCCAGCCGGAAGAATGCGTGGAAGAGATCTATAAAAGGATCTTAGAAGATGGCATCCAGTTTCCCAGAGAATTTTTTACCGGAGAGGATGGATTTAAACGATTTGCCATCTGCCTTTCCTATCTGATTCGTAACTATAAGGTATTCCATTCTTTAGAGGATATTTACCAATTCTTTTCTTCTCCCGAAGGAAATCAGTTTTTATCGTTATACCGGTTACGAAGTCCTTCTTTTCAGCTAGGGATCAATCCAATCGATGTGGTCTATGAACTTACCAAAGAGGAAGAGGACAGCAGGCTCTATTACTGTTACTATTTGTTTTTGTCAAAAAAAGATAATCTCTTTTGAGAATCCACAAAAAATGCTATAATCTTACCTGAAAAAACGAAGGGAGATACATTCATGCAAAAAAGCTATATCGCAATCGATCTGAAATCTTTCTACGCATCCGTAGAATGTACCGAACGCAATTTAGATGCCATGACAACCAATCTGGTAGTTGCAGATACCTCACGTACAAGTAAGACGATCTGCCTTGCTGTATCTCCTTCTTTAAAAGCCTATGGTATTCCCGGTAGAGCCCGACTGTTTGAAGTGGAGCAGGTCGTTAAACGGGTAAATCAGGAAAGACTTCAGAAAGCAATCCAGTTAAAAAAGGCGGTCATATCAAAAGATACAAATGGAAAAACCATTTATGATTTTTGCGGGAGTTCTTCCAACAAAATGGAACTGGAGCAGAATCCTGCCCTAAAGCTTGATTTTATTGCCGCCCCTCCTCAGATGAAACGTTATATGGAAATCTCCACATCGATCTATAATATTTATCTTCGATATATTGCACCGGAAGATATCCATGTCTATTCCATCGATGAAGTATTTATTGATGCGACTGCCTATTTAAACACTTATCAGATGACTCCACGCCAGCTTGCAATGAAACTTATCAATGAAGTATTAGAGGCAACGGGCATTACTGCCACTGCCGGGATCGGTACCAATCTTTATCTTGCCAAGATCGCCATGGATATCGTTGCAAAGCATATTCCGGCGGATAAAAACGGAGTACGTATCGCTGAGCTTAACGAGCTAAGTTACCGAAAAAAGTTATGGACCCATGAACCACTGACTGATTTTTGGCGTGTTGGAAAGGGAATCGCGAAAAAACTTGCATCCCTCAATATCCATACCATGGGTGATATTGCCAGATGCTCCATCGGAGGATCCATGGATTACTATAATGAAGATTTACTTTATAAGCTATTCGGAGTCAATGCTGAATTACTCATCGACCATGCATGGGGATGGGAACCAACTACCATAGAAGAGATCAAATCATATAAACCGGAAAATAATTCCATAGGAAGCGGCCAGGTTCTTAAACGCCCTTATACTTACGAAGAAGGAAGACTTGCAGCAAGAGAGATGATCGATCTTCTTTCCCTTGATCTTGTGGAAAAAGGTCTGGTAACAAATCAGATTGTGATGACAGTCGGCTATGATATTGAAAATTTGGCAGATCCAGATCGAATGAAACAATACCATGGTCCAATCACAAAGGATCATTATGGCCGCAAAGTACCTAAAAGTGCCCATGGAACCATTAATATAGAGCGTTATAGCAGTTCTACCAGACTGCTTACCGAAAAAGTGCTTGAATTATATGACCGCATTATTAACAAAGATCTTCTGATCCGAAGAATGTACCTTACTGCATGTAAAGTCATTCCTGAGGCAGAGGCAGTCAAAGAACCCCTTTATGAACAGCTTGACCTTTTTACGGATTATGCTGCATTGAAAGAGAAAAGGGAGAAGGAAGCAAAAGAAGAATCCAAAGAGAAGAATCTTCAACAGGCCATGTTGAAGATCAAGAATAAATATGGGAAAAATGCCATCCTAAAAGGCATGAATCTGCAGGAAGGAGCCACTACCATAGAGAGAAACCAGCAGGTAGGAGGTCATAAAGCTTAAGGGAAAGGGGAAGAACATGAAGGATCCACACCGTTATGATGATATGCTCTATATGCCCCATCATAGATCAAAAACACATCCTCAGATGTCAAACTACAATCGTGCGGCCCAGTTTTCTCCATTTGCCGCTCTTACCGGTTATGGGGACGCTATTTCAGAAGAGGCCCGATATACTGACAGAGCGATAGATCTAGATGAAAACCAGAAAACTAAGCTGGATAGAAAAATTCAGCTTATACAAAATCATCTGCAGGAAAAGCCTGAAGTTATTCTTTCCTGCTTTATTCCTGATGCTTTAAAAGCAGGAGGCAGCTACAAAGATATTTCAGGAATCATTAAAAAAATAGATTCCAATGAACATCTGATCACTTTTTATGCTGCAGATGGATTTCATGATGGAATCCGTATTAAGATCAGCCAGATTCTTGATATAGACTCTGTTCTGTTTCATGAACTTGATAATTTTTGACATAAATATAGGGCTATTCGATCAATCATTTCCATCGAATAGCCCTATAAAGAAATTTCCTTCAATTTCATTTTCTGGCACCTTCACTTTCATTAAAATTCGAGTTAATTACTAATTAGTACATTGGTTTGTCCTCCAAAGATTTTTTGTTCCAAATCACTATGGTCCTCGACCTTTCATGATAATCATCTCCTTTGATCAACATCTGATAAACGTATCTTTTCGATTTGCCTTCTATGTAAACTCATAAGAGATTTCCTGGATCAAGTCTAATTATGCCATTGGACTGTACCTCTTTCTTAGATTTTGGTCTGATGTGAAAATTATTTGTCCATCGGTCCTTCCTCCGTACTCTAAAGATCCGAATTCCTAAAAACTAGTCTAAATAAATATGGAATAAACTTCCTATGTTATGTCTTGTATTCGTTTCTTTTTGTAAGTTAATAATAACTCCATTTTTATTCTGTGTCAACAATTATCTATTATTTCTTTTATTTTCAGAATATTCTATGTGATACAAACAATTATCATTCAAATCAAACAGCCTGGTAAATTGAAATAGTAAATGCACGTGCTATTCACATTTTTCAGTTACCAGACTGTTTGATATTACTATAATCTTCTATTCCTGGATTCTAATTATCTTGAATTATCTTTTTTCTTCCAATCCTGTAATATACGCTCTTAAATGTCTTTTTCCTATTTCTCATATACACATTGTCCATCATACCATGTTTGTAAAACGGTAGTTTTATGAATATTCTCTACTGGGATTGTTAGAAGATTCTGATCGAGAACAGTAAAGTCTGCTTTCTTTCCTGGCTCAATGGAACCGATCATTTCTCCCCAGCCTTCGATATTCGCACTGCCTTGCGTCCATAGATAAATTGCTTCTTCAATGCTGATTCTACTCTGTGCTCCTAGAACAGAACCATCTATAATCTTTCGATCTACAAGGAACTCGATACAAGGGAATGGATTGACCGGACCAATTGGGTAATCTGTTCCTGCTCCCATACGGATTCCAAAATCCATCAGTTTACGATATTCCGCATTTTTTGTATCTCCTCGCTCTGTTCCCCAATATCTTCTTAAATTAAGTCCAAGAAGATATGGCTGATGCTGGATACTAACGCAGATATCATATTTTTTCAATTTTTCTAATTGTTCTTCATTACATAAAGGTAGATGGCATATGGTCCAATTCAGTTTGCCAATGTCTGCTTTTTCTCCCTGTTCTGCAAACATATCGATATTATATTGAGCAGATTTGTCCCCATATGTATGAATCTGCAACATCAGTTGATGCTCAGTACACAGATCCATTATTTTACGAAACTCATCTTTTCTCTCTTCTGTCCAAAATGAAATCCCATGGAAGTCTTCCACTGGCTGGATATCCTCAAGCACTTCATACGCATCGATAAGATTGGCTGTTTCCACTCCACCATCCTGAATTAATTTAATACCCTGAAACTTAAAATGATCATTTTTTTCAAAAGTTGTTCCAAATTCAACTGCCCATTTTGCCATATCATAGTCAACTGCATAAATCATTGCAGCCATTCGGGCATGAAATTCATTTGCCTGATACAGAGATGTGATAGTTTTGAAATTATTTTCATGAACCATATGAATCGGAACGAGACTTCCCATTTCTGCAGTTGTTGTAACGCCAAATTGGTTAAGCTGTGCCGAGACTCTTTTCATTGCCTGTGCAAAACCTGGTCCCATATTTTTTGGTATCACACGGTCTACAATAGCAGATGCCGCATCAGCTAAAATACCATTTAATTTCCCCTGTTTGTTCCTTCCAAAATGTCCACCTATTGGATCTTTCACATCTTCTGTGATTCCAGCAAGCTCAAGAGCCATAGAATTACAGACTTTCATATGTCCGCCTCTCTGTAGGCATACTGGATGGTTTGGACAGGCTTCATCTAATTCCTCTCTTGTAGGAAATCGATTTTCCACAAGCTGTGTTTCATGCCATGCCATTCTGGATACCACCCACTCGCCTTCTGGTATCATTTGGCTTCTTTCTCTCAGAAGATTCTGAATCTCTGAAATATTCTTTGCAGGGATCAGATCAACATTATCAATGTCCATGGCCAGAAAAAATGGATGGGCATGGCTGTCATTTAATCCTGGAATCATGAAATTACCTTGAAGATCTACTTTTTTTGTTTCTTCATTTGCAAGAGATAAGATATCTTCTGTGCTTCCCGTTGCAAGAATTCTATCCCCTTTTACTGCTACTGCTTCTACAATGGATTCTTTCTTATCCACCGTATAAATCGTTCCATTATAAATTACAATATCCGCCGTTTGTTTCATTTCTATAGTCTCCTAAACATGTTATATTTTACCAATTTTATTATGTCATACTTTTCATCACAGGGATAATAAAATATCGTCAAATTTCGTTTATTTTTGTTATTAACCACGAAATTCCTTTTGCAAGTCTTTTTCCAGAATCTGCAAAGTGACCACCTTTATTCCATTCCAGAATAGACTCTTTCACATTGGGAACTGCTTTAAGAATTTTTTCCTGCTCCCTGAAGCGGTCTCCCACCTTGGCCATTTTTAAATCTTTCGTCTGTTCTTCTTTTCCACCAAGGCTCAGATAGACATAGGTATTTTCTGGAGCAGATTTTTCTTCCATATATTCTTTCCAGCCATTCATCCACAGGGAGCCGGAGCAGCATATACATCCATCAAGCAATTGACTTTCATAAAGAGCCCACAGTGAGAATAGTCCTGATAAAGAATATCCGGCAAGATAGACTGGGGCCGTTTCAGAGATCTTATATCTAATGCAAGGAAGGCAGTCCTCTTCGATCCATCTCAGGGTATTTTTCCCTTTCCCGGTAAATATCTTTTCTCCATTTGAATCCTCCGCTTCCCATGGAGAGAACTCTGCATTCCAGTCATTGACATAATAGGCAACCAGGGTGAAGTTTTTGTCTTTACATAGACGATCTAAACTGATCAGAAGGGACTCTTCTTCCTTTCCTGTAAAAGAATAGGTTCCCCATAAGATTATGGCATCTTTTCCTGTTCCAAAGGTATAGATATGACACATCTTTCCTGTAATGGTTTTTCTCTCCATATTTAAAAAATACGCCATTATTTCAGCACCTTTCTGATCTGTTCCTCAGGGGCCCATGGATATTCTTCTTTCACTCTGTTTATGAGTTTCTCAAAGGATGCGTCTGGATCTTCCCTGTAGGAACCGGCTACGGTATCATAATTCCAAAGTACTTCCGGTGCAGTATACAAAGCGATCGGCCATCCATACTCTGCCCCATCTTTTTTACGTTTTCTCTTTCTAAAATCACGGATCACAAGATAGGTTTTCATCTGCAAATCTGTAAGTACTCCGTCAAAGTTCTTTTCGCCGCCTTTACCAAAACCTGCTTTCTGTTTCATCTCATTCGAATAGATGGGTTCCTCTATAAACTCCAGATCATCATCTGCATCACTTTTTATAAACAGATCCATGATCTTTTTACTTCTAAGACTGGCATATCCATCCTCATAAAGCGCATCAAAGTCATATCCGTTTCTTCTGTAATTTGCAAAAGTTGAAAACCATTCTTTGGAGATAAATCCTGCTTTTTTGTTGAAGAATTTACCATATGCTACTTTTCCACTTCTGGCAATGATCTCCCTCCATAACCATGGATCCTGTTCGGCATCACCCGACCACCAGAAATTCGGGGATACATGTTCCTCTGCAGAAAAACCTGGTACTTCATTTGCAAAGAGAGGCAAAAATCCTACCTGATTTATGTAGTTTATAAGTTCTTCCCATGTTCGGATGCGGTATGGATCGTCCCATTCCAGTCCTTTCATGATCCAGTCACCTGATTCATTTGGCATAGCATTCTCTCCCTAATAATCTCCAATATCTATCGTCATGTCACAAAAGTCACAGCCTATATGAACTGCCTTATCATTTTTATCAGTTATGATGACATTTCCTCCGCAAAACGGACATTTCCAAACTACTTTTTTTCCCTGACTGATCGCATCTATTTTTTCGACAAAGGAAGAAATATCATAATCGATGCTTCCTACTCGTTTTGTCCAGTCATCACCCAGTGCTTTTGCTAACTTTCCTTTTTCATCCAGATAGACCAGATCATTTTCATTAATTTCACGCTCATAGAGTAAATCATCTTCCATCCGAAGAATTCTCTCTTCCTTTTCCGCATTTTGGAGGGTAACAACCGCCATAACCGAAGCCCCTTCCGGACGTTCCTCACAGCCAAAATCAATATCTTCATCAATTTTTAGTACTTTGTATAACATCATTCCTCCTGTGTTAACACTTTCTCTATCATATTTTTCAATGATTCTTCAAATTTAAGATCGTCTTCTACTGTTCTTTTGGCAGGCCCTTTCAGATGATTCTTTTTACTGCTTCTTCGAACCTTTTTGGTAATGTGTCTCTGCATAAGTAATTGGTCAATGTTTTCATTGGTATACCATTTTCCTGACTGATGGATCCCATAAGCACCTTTACCCAGAATCATGGCAGCAACCCCATAATCCTGTGTCACACAGATATCTCCTCTTTTTATCAGCGATACCAGTTTAAAATCCACCGCATCCGCTCCAGCTCCAACGATGATTACTTCACTGTAATCTGAATTGATAATGTGATTGGTATCACATAGCAGTATACATGGAATCTTATACTCTCTTGCTAGCCTTTCAATGATTCCAGTCACAGGACAGGCATCAGCATCTACGTATATCTTCATTGTTTTTCTCCAAATTCGATGTCTTTCTTATATTTTATGTATTTTAGTCCCTAAGGACAAGTAAAATTCTTCCATGAAAAAAAGGCCCTGCTGACAGAACCTTTAAAAATTTATTTTTATTATCGAAAATCAATGTATTTTAGATACACTGTATTTTCAGAAGTTGTTATTTCAAAATCATTGCATTCTCCAGAACAGGCATACAGAAAACGAAGACTTCCTGTTGTTTCTACAAAAGAAAGAACCTTTTCTGCATTACCTTCCACACTTAAGTTATCATCTTTCATGAATGTTCCCTTGATGCCATAGTAACCATACTCAAACACAATATGCTCTGTTTTTAAATTTTTCAGATAATCTAAAAGTAACATTCGCTTTTCCCTTCACTTTTTAAATGATTGATTTTATCAAGGTTTACAATTTCCACATGGAGAATAGCCATCAGCAATCAGCTTATCTCTGCTTCCATCATAATATTTACGGTTGCCCTCTGCCATCTGATTGACAGAACCACAGGATGGAACGTGGAACTTCTTCGTGTTTTCATTTAATACATATTTTCCGCTGACTGGCTCCGGTTTTTCTCCTGGATCTTTAATGGAACCATTGTTCCAGCTAGAACCATCTTTATAGTTGATGGTGATACCAGGCTGAACATTATAGCAGTAGATATTGAAAGAGATACCTTTTCCCTTATCTTCCACGGAATAGCCTTCCATATGAACTCCTGAAACCACAAGATTTGATCCTGCAAAGATTGGTGTTACTCGGTATATCACATGATTTCCTGTTTTCTTAACGTACTGGGCAACCTTATTTTCATATGGCAGCATACCATCCACGTTCATATATCTGGTACCTGTTATCAGGTTTTTTGTATTGGCATTTTCTCCGGTAAGCTCATAGGCAAGGAGATGACATCTGTTATAAAGATAAAGATCAGAGATGATATATTTCGGATATTTTACCGTCTGCCATCCTGTTGGTTTTACCATACCGATTGCCCCACGTTTTTCCGTTGGCATGATATCTTTTCCTACACAGGAGATTGCCATGCCACATCTTCCAGACTTATCAAGAGCACTGTATTTTTCATAGGATTTCTTTTTGCTCTTTTGAGAAGCAGTAAATTCAGGCTTATTACCATTTATAACCACATATGGTTTTCCACTAAAAGCAGCAGGTTTGTATACTTTGACAGTACATTTATATTTCTTTTTATTAACAGTCGCTGTAATGGTTGCCTTACCTGCTTTTTTACCAGTAAGTTTACCTGCTTTTGTAACGGTACACACGGAAGTCTTACTGGATTTCCAGGTGACTTTCTTTTTTGTTCCTGTTATCTTTAATGTATCATTCTGACCAGAAAACAGAATATCAGATATTTTACGGCTCTTCAGGGGTAATGGTGGGTTAAAAACCGCCACAACCCCAGTGTTTATCTA
>JAUNNI010000076.1 GCA_030531555.1 Eubacteriales bacterium
CGGAGGGAAGAGAAAAGTGCTCAGAAAGACCAAAAGCCAGAAGGCCAGCATGGTGTAGTGGGCGGAGGAAATAAACAAGAGCACAATTCGCCCAAAGTCCGAGAGAGTGGTGGCAGCGAATGGGCGGAGGGAAGAGAAAAGTGCTCAGAGAGACCAAATCCCCACAAATCCCATCTCTCTCCACAAAAAAACCGCCCGCCGCAAAATGCGGCAGGCGGTCATATTACCATTTCTTCTTATTATTCTGGCATGATCACGGATTTTCCACCCATGTATGGACGAAGTACTTCTGGGATTCTTACGGAACCGTCTTCGTTTAAGTTGTTCTCAAGGAATGCGATGAGCATACGTGGAGGAGCAACTACTGTGTTGTTGAGTGTATGAGCGAAGTATTTGCCTTCTTTACCAGTTACACGGATTTTAAGTCTTCTTGCCTGAGCGTCACCTAAGTTGGAGCAGCTACCTACTTCGAAGTATTTCTTCTGACGTGGGGACCAAGCTTCAACGTCGATGGATTTTACTTTAAGGTCTGCAAGGTCACCGGAGCAGCACTCTAAAGTACGTACTGGGATATCCATGGAACGGAATAAGTCAACAGTGTTCTGCCATAATTTATCGAACCACATTGGGCTTTCTTCTGGTTTACAAACAACGATCATTTCCTGTTTTTCGAACTGGTGGATACGGTAAACACCACGTTCTTCGATGCCGTGAGCACCTTTTTCTTTACGGAAACATGGGGAGTAAGAAGTTAATGTGTGAGGTAAATCTTCTTCTTTATTAATTGTATCGATGAATTTACCAATCATGGAATGTTCGCTTGTACCGATTAAGTAGAGGTCTTCGCCTTCAATCTTGTACATCATAGCGTCCATTTCAGCAAAACTCATAACGCCAGTAACAACGTTGCTGCGGATCATGAAAGGAGGGATGCAGTATTTGAATCCACGATCGATCATGAAATCTCTAGCGTAAGAGATAACTGCGGAATGTAATCTGGCGATGTCGCCCATAAGGTAGTAGAAACCGTTACCTGCAACTTTACGTGCGCTGTCTAAGTCGATACCATTTAATTTTTCCATGATTTCTGTGTGATATGGAATCTCGAATTCAGGAACAAATGGTTCACCGTAACGTGTGATTTCAACGTTTTCGGAATCGTCTTTACCAATTGGAACACTAGGATCGATGATGTTAGGAATTGTCATCATGATCTTAGTAACTTTTTCTTCAAGTTCTGTCTGTAACTGGTCAAGTTCTTCAAGCTTCTGAGCATTTGCTGCAACCTGAGCTTTTACTGCTTCTGCTTCTTCTTTCTTGCCCTGTTTCATAAGTCCACCGATCTGTTTGGAAAGCTGTTTACGGCTTGCCTTTAAATCATCGGCTTCCTGCTGTGTTGTTCTTCTTTTTAAATCTAATTCGATAACTTCATCAACAAGTGGAAGTTTGGAATCCTGGAATTTGTTACGGATATTCTGTTTAACGATTTCAGGATTTTCTCTTACAAATTTGATATCTAACATTACTTTTCCTCCTGCAATATATCTTCATTTTTCATATGCAATCATTTATGGTCCAATACCCCCTAGGGGCAATAAAATTTCCTTTCTATTATATAGAAAATAAACCGATTTCGCAATGAGTTTTTACATCAGATTCAAATATTTCTTCAATTCTTCCACATATTTTTCGCCCATGCGGCTTAAAAGCGTGTTTTTGCGCACAACATAGCCGATTTCCATGGTACGATTCTCAGATTCTTCATCATCAAATGGAACCGCAATATACTCGTCACCATTTAACTCTTCGCAGATAATTCCAGAACAAAGAGTATAGCCATTTAAGCCAATCATCAGGTTCAGCATGGTTGCACGGTCATTTGCTTTGATGATCTGATTATAGTCGTTGGTGGACAGAATCTCCTCCGCCAGATAGTAGGAACTGTCATCGCCCTGCTCGAAGGAGAGACAAGGATAATTGCGAAGCTGTTCGAAGCAAATGGATTTCTCCCCGGCCAGCGGATGCTCCTTCCAAAGGTATACGTAAGGGTTACAGTCAATGAGATGATGGAAATGCAGGTTTGCGGAAAGCATTAATTTTTCCATGGATTTTCGGTTAAAATCGCAAAGATAGAGGACGCCAATCTCACTTTTTAAGGTGCTGACATCACGGATGACTTCCGCCGTTCTGGTTTCGCGGATTGCGAATTCGTATTGGGACATGTCAAATGTTTTGGCCATATCCACAAAAGCCTTTACCGCAAAGGAATAATGCTGGGTGGACACACCGAATTTCTTACGGTAGTTGCCGCCTTCGCCATATTTTTCTAAAACTTCTTCATATTTGCCATAAATTTCTCGCGCGTGAAGAAGAAATTCTGCGCCGTCATTGGTTAGGGAAACACCTCGACCACTGCGGTAGAAAAGAGTAACGCCAAGCTCCTTCTCTAGTTCTTTCACGGAATTGGTCAGGGAAGGCTGGGACACAAAGAGAATTTCTGCGGCCTTATTCATGGACTTTGTCTCTGCAATTGTAATAATGTAATTTAATTGGGTAAGAGTCATGATTCCTTTCCTTTCTGGCAATCTGTGAAAGTCTTATTTACATCAGTAACGTGGTAGTTTGAGCTTTCGTTATGTGAATTTTCAATATGGTAATCTGAACTTTTGTTATGTGAATTTTCGTTATGTGAATTTTCAGCGTGGCAATCTGAGACCTTGTCATGCACATTTACTCCATGAGATTCCGCCACATCCCCGCAGGTGTTCATCACTTGAAATCCCGCAACGTCACCACGCGTATTCACCACGTGATAACCTGCTGCCTCCACACGTTTTTCCAGCTGTTTTCTGGCCTGAGCGGACTCATCGCCAGAATAGATCTTTCCATTGTACAAATTATATTTTTCTCGCACTGCGGCAGGGGAAAGATTCGGCATCACGACATTTGCTCCAGCCTGCAAGCCCTTCTCGCGGCCCAAAGGATCCAAAGTTCCGAGAGCTGTAGTTGCCGGAAGCAGTGCGTTTGGAAAAAGAATACGCAGGATGGAAATCAAACGGATAGTTTTGGAGACGGAGCCACTTGGATGCTTAGCAAATGGGGTATCTTTATGAGTGATAAATGGTCCAATTCCAATCATATCTGGCTGCAATTCTTCTAAAAAGCGAAGATCCGCAATGATGTCTTCCGTTGTCTGATAAGGCGAATCTACCATGAAGCCGGCACCGACCTGATAGCCGATTTCCTTCAGATCCTTCAGGCAACGCTGACGGTTTTTCATGCTCATGGATTCTGGGTGAAGAAGCTGATAGTGTGATTCATTTGATGTTTCTTCACGGAGGAGATAACGGTCTGCACCTACATCAAAATATTTTTGATAGCTTTCCCGGGATTTCTCCCCGATGGACAGGGTCACTGCGCAGTCTGGGAAAGCATGTTTGATGCCGGAAATAATCTGGCAGATAATGTCATCAGTATAGTAAGGATCTTCGCCACCCTGCAATACAAAGGTGCGAAATCCCAGTTCATAACCTTCCTCACAGCAAGACATGATGTCTTCGTAGGTCAGGCGATAACGGTCCACTTTCGGATTGCCGCAACGGATTCCGCAATAATAACAATTATTTTTACAATAGTTGGTCAGCTCGATAAGACCACGAAAATAAACCTCCGTACCGTAAGACTGACGCCGTATGGCGTCAGCTTTCTTGGCAAGAGGTTCGTTCCATGCTTCATTTTCAATCCAGTCTTTTAATATGTCGTCAGAAAAGGAAGCAGGTTTAAGATTCATTTGGTTTGTATTCAATATATTTTTCATAAATTCCTAAATGTGTAAAAGTGGGATAAAGTAAGGACAAAGTATCGATCCTACTCTGTGAAAAGTGGAGTGGAGTAGTAGCGGTCGCCGGAGTCTGGGAGTAAAGCTACAATCACTTTGCCTTTATTTTCTGGGAGTTTTGCAAGTTCGATGGCACCGTGTAATGCAGCACCGGAAGAGATACCTACAAGAAGGCCTTCTTTATGAGCAAGAAGTTTTGCTGCAGCATAAGCATCTTCGTGATCTGCTCTATAGATATCATCGTAGATTTCTGTATCCAAAACTTCTGGAACGAAGTTTGCACCAATACCCTGAATCTTATGGCTGCCAGCTTTTCCTTCGGATAAAACAGGAGAAGCGTCTGGCTCTAAAGCAATGACTTTTACGTCAGGATTCTGGGATTTCAGATACTGACCAACACCAGTAACTGTTCCACCGGTACCAACGCCTGCGATGAAAAGATCAACTTTACCATCTGTATCCGCCCAGATTTCAGGACCTGTTGTTTCAAAATGAGCCTTTGCATTTGCTGGGTTAATGAACTGTCCAGGAATGAAGCTGCCCGGTGTCTGTGCAGCGATTTCATCCGCTTTTTCAATGGCACCCTTCATACCCTTGGAACCTTCGGTCAGAACGATTTCAGCACCGTATGCTTTTAAGATATTTCTACGTTCTACACTCATGGTTTCAGGCATGGTAAGGATTACCTTATAACCTCTGGCTGCAGCGATGGAAGCAAGACCAATTCCAGTGTTGCCGGAAGTAGGTTCGATGATTACGGAACCTTCCTTCAGGATATTTTTCTCTTCCGCATCCTTGATCATGTAGTATGCAGCGCGGTCCTTTACGCTTCCAGCTGGGTTCAAATACTCAAGCTTTACAAGAACTTTTGCTTCTAGTCCCAATTCTTTCTCAATATTTGTTACTTCTAATAAAGGAGTATGTCCGATAAATTCTGTTGCACTTTTGTAGATATTAGCCATGATATGTTCCTCTCTTTTCGTCTTAATTTTTTATTCTCAAACGAGTGATTCGTCTTTCATTAAATGAATAGTATCATCTATTTCCTACTAGGTCAATAGGAATAAAGCTATTAGCTAATATTCATATTCAATTACTTATTATAGCTTAAAACTATAACTAAAACAAGAAGTCTTTCTGTTATAGGGGGCGTTCAAATATGAAAATAAGAATTGTTTCTGCTATAGAGGAACGTTCAAATATGAAAATAAGAATTGTTGCTGTTATTGGGGAGCTGTTCATAAATAAAAAAATTGCAAATAAAAAACTCCCGGTGGCTTGCCAGGAGTTCTTCAAAGAGAGGAAAGTATGAAAATAATGTATTTTTATTCAAAACTGATTTTTGCTACTCACTTGTTTTGATGGTCTTAGTATATCGTATAAATCTAAACCATGTGTTAATTCCAACGAACAAAAATCATAAGAAAATATAACGAAATTCTTTCTTTCCCTCCTATACCTCAGATTCTTCATCTTCCACAGCGGCGTATTCTCGGATCAATCGGAAATAGTTATCCAGATACAATTTGTGAGTTACTGCGAGTACAGCAGAGCGAAGTAATTCTTTTTCCAAAGTATGATCCTTGCCAACTTCATCTGGTTCTGGCTTCATACCAAATACATGCTGCAACATATTTTCCAGTTCCTCACAGAAATAATCATAAGCAATGTTGAGCGGATAAGTATTATTCTGACGTTCTTCCATGAGGCGGATATCTTCGAGCGGAGAAACCATTTTCATGTAGCATACAAAGATCAGTCTTGCAATGGATTCCTTGCCGTAACATTTTTTCTTCGGACCGTTGATAATCTTATGTTTTACATAGTTGCTCACCATGGAAGGGGTGATTTCATTTTCTGAGCAAAGAGGGAAATAGCGATTCACATAGCGAACCACTTGATCCAGATAGAGACCTACATCTGGAATCTCCTCATATCTTGGCAGCTGAAAATCTTTCACTTTTTCAACCAATGCCTGTTTAATCTCTTTATTTTCTATTAATATACTCATATGCAAACCTCCATAATCTGAGGGTAGTGTAAAAACTACTTTATTATCTGTGTGAAAATCTGTAATCATTTACTTTCTAAATTTTCTAAGTTTACATAATTATATCACCCTTATTCAAAAAGTCAAATCGGTTTTTAAAAAACCTATTGACAGTTATTCACAATCTTTATATAATTTCGATGAGGTATTATATAACATGTAACAAGTTTTTAATAAACTTATAAAGGAGAGATAAACTATGTATAAATTAGTATCTGATTCATCTTGTGACCTTCTTCAGATGGAAGGCGTAGCATTTGCTTCTGTACCACTGACAATTTCAACAGACGAACGTACTTATATAGACGATGAACATATTGACGCGAAAGAAATGATGGATTATCTGGCTGGCTACCGCGGACGTTCCTACACTGCTTGCCCATCCATCGAAAGCTGGATGAAAGCCTACGAAGGCGCAGACGAAGTGTACGTTACCTGCCTGACTAGCGGCTTATCCGGAACCTACAACTCCGCCATGAATGCCCGTGAGCTTTTCCTGCAGGACCATCCTGATGTGAAAATCGCTGTATTTGACACTTTAACTGCTGGTCCTCAGCTTCCTTTGATTCTCCAGAAAATCAAAGATTTAAAAGAAGAAGGCAAAACATTTGAAGAAGTATGCGAAATGATCCAGGCTTACATGCCAAAAACCAGATTACTTTTCGCTTTCCAATCCCTCCATAATTTCGCTCAGAACGGTCGTGTCAGCAAAGTGGTAGCTGCGGCAACCGGCATGCTGGGAATCCGCATCATCGGAACCGCCAGCTCTGAAGGAACCATCGAGGTAATTTCCAAGGCTCGCGGCGACAAAAAGGCAGCCGCAGCCCTGTTAAATGAATTGGAAAATATGAAATTTAACGGCAACCGTATCAATATCTGTCATGCAGACAATGAAAAAGCGGCGCTTGCTTTAAAGGAAAAGGTGTTGGCGAAATATCCGAATGCATCTGTGAGAATGATCGAGTCCAGAGGAATTTGCAGTTATTATGGAGAGCAGGGAGCGGTGTTCTTTGGGTTTGAGGTGGAGTAGAAAGAGAAAATAAGCCAAAAAATCCCCTCGCACTTTAAGTGCGAGGGGATTCATCATTTCATTCATTTTCTCCTATCGACGTCTGTCATTATTTCCTCTGCGATTTTGAGAAGAAGAACTTCTTCTCTGGCTGCTGCTGGAGTTTCTTCTCTGGGAAGAACTGGAGCTGGAGGAGCTTGTCTTCTTTGGAGCATTGCCTCTCTGGGCTTCTCTGCGCTGTTTCTGCTGGCGTGCTTTGATACGTTCCAAACGCTGCTTTTCAAGCTGGCGTTTGCGGATGATCTGCATAATAATGAAGATCAAAGCACAGGCAATCACGAAACGAAGAAGGAAGATACCAGCCTTTTTGATAACGGAGCTCTTCTTTTCGGTTCCTGTCTTTAAATTATCATCGCCGCCACTTTTGGCAGTGTAGTTTTTGCCTGCTTCAGAGTTTTTGTCGTAAGTAACTGGTACGGAATAGAAAGTTTCTTTGTCAACTTTAATATCAATGAAACCAAGACGACCATTTTTGGCTTCCTCATCTAAACGGAAAGAAGTTTTGAAGTTCTTTTCGTCAAAATTCTTATCAATGAGGATTGGGAAGTCTGGATTGAATTCTGGATTGAGGGAAAGCCAGGTCTCAACATCCTTACTGGTGAAGGATTCGTCGGAGGTAAGGGTTTCGTTCAAATCGAAGGATTTCAATGGGTTTACAGTTTTTACCTTATCAAATCCCCAATTGTATAATTTCTTTGTGTCAAGATAAGTATTTTCAGGTCCCTGATCCTTCATAACAACACATAATAACTGAACACCATCACGTTCTGCGAAGGAAACTAAAGTGTTGCGGGCAACCTGAGTGAAGCCGGTTTTGGCACCAACGGCATATTCATAATAGTAATCGCCATAATCTGCACGGAGAAGTTTCGCATGGTTTGTCAGCTCGATTTCATTATGGGTATCATTGCTTGGGATTGTGTAGTGAATGGTGCTGGAAATCTTGCGGAATTCCTCATGTTTGATACATTCCTGAAGGATACGTCCCATGTCATGGGCTGTGGTGTAATGTTCTTCATTTGGAAGGCCATGAGGGTTTTTGAACTGAGTTCCAGTACATCCAAGGGCCTGTGCACGTGCAGTCATCATCTGGCCAAATGCTTCGTCGCCGCCAGCGATGTGCTCTGCCAAGGCAGCGCCTGCTTCATTTGCTGATTCTAACATTAAAGCATAAAGGGTTTCCTCTACAGTAAGCTGGGCACCAACAGGGATATTTGCGCTGCTGCCTTCCACACCATAAACCGCTTTCTCAGAAAATGTAACGATATCATCCATTTTACAATTCTCAATGGTGAGAAGAGTAGTCATGATTTTTGTGATACTTGCAGGGTAACGTTTTTGTTCGCCTTCTTTTGCATAAAGAACAGCGCCGCTGCGAGCATCCATTAAGACTGCGGATACGGCAACGATGTCCGGTCCGTCAGTATATTCTGGTAATCCGTAGGAGGATCCTGTGTCTGGAAGATTTGTAAAATTCGTAGAATTCTGTGTGTCATCGGTCAGGTTCACTTCAGTTGTTTTTTCCGCTGCCTGTTCCGTTGCAGTACTTGTATCCTGTGAGGCCTGTGCCTGCAAAGTAAAGAAAGAACTACTGGTGCTTACCAGGAGAGAAAGCGCCAATAGAAAAGTGAAAAATCGTTTCATAGCAAAACTCCTTCTTTCATAAAATGATTTGGTAAGTTAATTTATTTATATTTTCATTAGGAACATTTATTCTATGTGAAAATAGTATATAATATTCTATACTAAATTAAGTTTCTTCGCAAGAAAAAGCATGTTTTTTATTATTTTGGATTGAAAAAAACACAAGAAACAGTTAACATAGAAAACGAATTGCAATGAAGCAAAAGAAAAGGAGATATACAGCATCCATGAGATTACGAAATGTAAAGGGATCTCGCGAGGAAATCGCAGCAAATGAGTATTCCTTAAAAGAAGTTGAAAAGAATAAAGGCCATTGGGCAGAACTTTTTGCTGATGGCAAACCAATCCACATCGAAATCGGTATGGGCAAGGGCAAATTCCTCATGAAATTAGCAGAGCTCCATCCAGAGATTCACTATATCGGTATCGAAAAATACTCTTCCGTTTTAGTTCGTGCTTTAGAAAAAATGGAAGAAAATCCGCTTCCAAACATCCATTTTATTCGTATGGATGCAGAAAACATCGTTGATGTCTTCGAAAAGGGAGAGGTGGATAAAATTTATCTGAATTTCTCCGACCCATGGCCAAAGGATCGCCATGCCAAGAGACGTCTCACATCAAAACAGTTCCTTGCTCGTTATGAAACCATCCTGAAAAAAGGCGGAATCATCGAGTTCAAGACTGATAACCGTCCACTATTTGACTTCTCCGTAGAGGAAGTAAAAGAAGCTGGCTGGGTTACCGAGCTTTGCACTTATGACCTTCACAACAGTGAGTATGTGGAAGGAAATGTGATGACAGAATACGAAGAAAAATTCGTTGCCAAAGGAAATCCAATCTGCAAATTGGTATTCCATCCGGTATATTAAATCATCGTGAATGCTATAAATGTTGCCAATGGAGCGTCGCATCCATTGGCAATTTTTTCTGTGTATCGTTTCATCTATTTACAATATCCACTATTGCGGTCAAGCACATGAATATAATCCCCTTCTCCAAGCCATGCCTTCATATTATGAAGGGCAATCTGGAAGATCTTTTCTACGGTAAGATCCAGATGATAGCCACCGGTGATATGTGGGGTGATCAACATATTTGGCACATAATAAAGGGGATGTTTGTCAGGAAGAGGCTCAATCTCACAGACATCAAGCCAGATACCAGCAAAATGTTCACTCACTTTTTCATTACAAAATGCATCCAGTGGAACGATATTTCCACGGCCTACATTCATAAAATAAGAACCTTCCTTGCAGGAAAGAAGCATCTCCTCATCGAAAAGATGAAAAGTTTCCTTTGTTCCTGGTAAACAAACTGCCACAACATCCGCCATGGCAAGCTGTTCTTTCAAATGATCCATGGTATAAATCTCATCAAGTTCCGCCGGGCAAGTACCCTCTCTGCGGCGAATTCCTACCAAAGTGCATCCCAAAGCACGCATACGTTTGGCAAATTCCAGACCAAGATCTCCCGTTCCAATGATAAGAACCCTCTTACCAAATGGAGAAGTTACGATTCCTTCATCGGCCCAGATGCCTTTTTTCTGATCTTCCAGATAAGCAGGAATTTTCTTCATCATGGAAAGCAACATGGCAACCATATATTCCGCAATCCCAAGACCATAGGATCCGGTGGATGTGGTAAAAAGAATATTTTCTGGAATTCCTTTTTCATTAACATAGCCATCTGCACCGGAGCTGGTCAGCTGCACCCATTCCAAATGGGGCTGATCCACCAAAAGGGCAGGGGAAACATTTCCAATCAGTGCATTCGCACTCTTTAACATAGAATCATTTATTTCAGAAGAGTTGACAAACTGGCATTCCACTTCAGAACTCAGCTGAGAAAATGCCGCTTCTTCCTTGGGACCAAATGGCCCCGCAATTAATATTTTTTTCATGGGTTTATCCTCAATATTTTTCTTTTTTATTTATTCAAAACATTTTCTTAGATTTCCACATTTCTGTCTTTCAGACGCTTGGTTATCCACAAATTCAACAGATATTGGATAACTGCAATGACCGGAACCCCCAAAAACATACCGAGCACACCAAAATAAGCACCGCCTAATGTGATGGCAAAAAGGATGAGAATCGGGCGAAGACCAGTGGAGTCCCCCAGAATTCTAGGACCTAAGATGAGCCCATCAAACTGCTGCAAAGCCACGATGAGAATCAGGAAAATGATACCATATCGAAGCTTGGTTGCTGTCAGAATAAAAATTCCTGGCAAAGCCCCAATGTAAGGGCCGAAATAAGGAATCATATTGGTGATTCCAACAATAACACCGATTAAAATGGCGTATGGCAGTCGGAAGATGGACATCAGAATAAAACAAAGACATCCGATAATCAGTGAATCGATGGCCTTGGCGATGATGTAGCCAGTGAAAATCTGATTACAGTTTTTGGCGATTTCCACGGAATGATTGACCATATTTTGTGGCAGAAAAGCGAAAAGAAAACGCTTCATATTATAACTAATCAATTTGCGGTCTGCCAACAGATAGATGGAAACCATGATGGCGATGATCAGCGTTACAAACCAACGAATGATGGCGATGGACGCGGAATACAGCCAAGGAATTAACTGGGACGCCAGATTGGTCGAAAGATCGAGAATCTTCGGTGTCATAGTATTAATGATATTGTTGACGAAATTATTGCTAAGAAATTCATTATTGTAAGCAAAATTACGCAACCAGCTGGTGAAGGCCGTATACATTCCCGGCAGGCTGGCAGAGAGATCGGAAATACTTTCAATCAGCTGTGGAATGACATAAACCAAACAGATAATGATAAAACCAAATACAATAAGATAAGAAACAAAGATTGCAGAGAACTGAGATACTTTTTTCCTTTTCTTAAAGAGTGGTTCCATGTGTTTATTCTGAATATATTGCACCAGTGGATTTACCATGAAAGCAATGAGGATTCCAAACAGAAAGCTGGAAAGGCTAGAAAATAGATTCTTAATATGGACAATCGTGTTATCCCAATGATAGAAGAGATTAATACCGATACAAGCCGCGAGAATCAAGCCTAAAATGTAGACACAGATGGTGAAATACTGCGGGTTGGGCACGAATAATTTTTGTTTACCTTTTGTTTTTTCTTCTTGATTTATGTTAGACATGAGATGTGTAAAACTCCTTCAAACTATTTTACATTTATTATAGTTTTTTTGGATTAATATTTCAACTGTGGGACTTGCGGAAGTTTTACGGGGGAAAAAATGCATCCGGATTAGAAAAAACGGATGCAATGAAGATTGACAGAAATTGTATCGTGGATCTCGATGATGAAAGTACATGGAAGAACTTGATTTTTTTCTAACTTTTGTGTCTTGACAATAAAGATTACATATGACAAGACAAATGAATTGACAAGGTAAAGTATATAGAAATATAATTTAGATTGATTTAAGACAACTCATAAAACAGATAGAAAGTGATGCGGAAAAATGAAGACAGTAAATTGTGATGTAGTAATTGTAGGGACTGGTGCTGCAGGTTTATTCTGTGCACTTAGTTTTCCTGAACATACCAATATTTGTATGATCACAAAACAGCAGGCAGATGAGTCAGATTCCTTTTTGGCCCAAGGTGGTATCTGCATGTTGAGAGGCGAGGAGGATTATCCTTGATTCTGAAGTAATAGAAGGCGCGAGACGTTCCATCTATAGAATGATTGAACTTGGATGATGTATATTGAATACATTATCCATCTTTTTCGGCAACGTCTTTCTCTTGCCAAAAAATCTCCTTTCAACTAGACTTTTTTTCTCAAAAAATCTAGCGCGGGTAGAAATGAGGAAAATAAAAAAAGGACTTCTCAAAGAAGCCCTTTTTATGCGGACAACAGGACTTGAACCTGCACCGAGTATAACCCCGACTAGGACCTGAACCTAGCGCGTCTGCCAATTCCGCCATGTCCGCTTACGAATCATTATTCTATCACACTCATTTCTTAAAATCAAGATTTTTTTCTATCAAAATTAGCATTTCTTCTGATATGGCTATGACAGGACTCTTGTAAAAAGACAAGAGATGGACCTTGGGGGGATGGCTTTTAGATCTCAATTCACTTTCTGAGGAGGTATAGTACTGATTTACATTTATTTTTATTTAATCCCATAAAAATAGATATGAAATAGTACTGATTTCCAATTAATTTAAAAATAGTCCTACAAAGATGCCCCAACAGTCGTACCAAAAAAAGGCAAAGAGAGAATTTCGTCCTAATTCAAC
>JAUNNI010000151.1 GCA_030531555.1 Eubacteriales bacterium
GAGGGGTTATTTTTTTGCCCTTTTTGAATTCATCACTTGACATTGTGGCAAAGAAGATCCACAGAATGGTAGACTGTGAATATACCATTTACCCTCTTTATATTGGAGGATGCTGCGATCTCCGTTAATCACTTCGCCTTGTCCATATTTTTCCCAAAGTGCCCCTTGGGTTGATTTTCCTGTTCCGCTGGGAGCTGTAAATGCAATCCCTTCATTTTGATAAGAGACATAACAGGAATGTAGGATAAAGGCCTGCCTTTGAAGAAGATATTTTTCGAAAGTCAAAAGTTCCAAAAAATGCATATCAATGATTTTACGATTTGTTTCAATGGATATTTCATTTTCTGATATTTCTCTGTAAACACCATAGACATCCTGAAAAGGGTTTGCGAAGAAAATTCTGCTTTCTTTATCATTATCTTTCAATACCAATCGATAAGGATCTTTCAATATAATATCTCCACTCATTGGAGCGTATTCTTCCACAAATGAGACATGGCATTTTATCGATAAAAAATCTTCTGTTTTTTGTGTTTTAAAAAAGTGTTTTACATCCCATGTCAGAAGGTCCATGGTAACATCTATTAATTCATAAGAGATATCCGCTATTTCAAAAAAGATACTCACTGTTCTAGCTCCTTAAGTAAAAGATCTTTATAGAAATCGGCAATTTGGCATGGGTAATCTGGTGAGATTCCGAATTCACCGCATTCCGCAATTTCTACAGCAGCACAATGCGGACAGATCTCGTGTTTTTCACAACGGAAACACTTTTCAGAAAGTTTTATTTTCTTAACATCTACAAGTACATCATCCCAACATTTCTTAAATCCGTCTGTGCAAATATCATGAACGGGTCCATTCATAATACCACAAGGGACCATTTTCCCCTGCCAGTTAATCCAGAAGCTGGAATTGCCGGCACGACAATAAAAACCGCCTTTTAATTCTTTATCATTTTTGTATTCTTCCATATGCTCCAGTTTCGCTTTCGCATATTCTTTTTTCTGCTCTTTGCTATAATTATGGGTATGGATGGCATAGGCAATTTTTGCAGTCTGTTCTGCGGTCATTCGGTATTGTTCGAAATGTTCTTTATCCTCTCTTCTGTTTGGTGGGAACATGAAATAAGAAATCTCAATAGGCACTTCCCATTCTTCGGCGATACGGTAAAAATCATCTAACTGTTCATAATTTTGTGATGTGATGCTGCAGTTTAAGCGAACTGGCACATCATATTTTTTCAGATAATGTATGGCGCGTTCTAATTGTGTAAAGCCTTGTGGGTTATGACAAAGACGTTCATAAGTTTCATTGTCTTTTCCGTAAATTGTAATATTGAGTCTTCGTAACATATGATCGTGAAAAAATTTAGCCATATCTTCATCGATTAATGTTCCGTTTGTATTCATGGTAATAAAAAGTCCCATGCTTTGTAATTTGGTAAATAGTGAGCGAAAATTAGGATAGATTAAGGGTTCTCCGCCTGTTAATAACAAAAATAATAAGCCATTATCCATGGCTTCTTTTGCCAGATTAATCCAAAATTCTTCTGGCTGTAACCCACCCAATGAATCAACCTGACTTTTTTTCATGCGAACATAGCACATGTTGCAGGACATATTACATACAGGAGTTAATTCAAAAGTTCCCAAAATCGGCTGTTCATATGCACTGGCACGGTCGCAAAGATAATCCTCATATGGTCCACTTGAGGAATGAGATCCAACATCCATAAAAATACTCCTTATATTAGGAAAAAGCCTAGCTAAAAAGCTAGGCTTCATTTCTTTAAAATATTATAGTTTTATTAGGAATTGAAGTAGTATGGTCTTCCCTGTTCATCGACTTTCTGTCCTGGCATTACATCTGTCGCTTTAGCCTGATGAGTACCGCCTTTACCATTTGGCCAAGAATAAACAGGACCTTTATAGCCAGCAACTGGATTACCATAATATACAGTAACACCTTCGCCATATGTGCTACCACCAGAAAAATCAACCTGACATAAATTTGTTAATAAAGATAATGTGTTACCTTGTTCTGAACAACCATTGATCATCTGACTGCTAACCAATCTACAACCATTACTAAAATTATAAAGAGTTCTCTGTCCTGATTTATTGTGCCATAAACAATCAACAACGGTTGGTGTTAAATCTTTTTCAGAAATACCTGGCTGGCAGTTTCCAGCATACTGATTCGGTGTGAATAATTCTACATAAGCAAAAGGTGTATTATACTCTCTTTTCATTTTCTCTTCCTCCTACATTCCTATTCCGATAAATTATCATTTATCGAAACTGATTATTTTTGGCTCTTCAGGGGTAATGGTGGGTTAAAAACCGCCACAACCCCAGT
>JAUNNI010000152.1 GCA_030531555.1 Eubacteriales bacterium
AAAAAGGGATGTATCAGGTTGCTGATCTGTTGTTGGATAATTATATTGAACTGTTTCCGGATCTGGAAACGGACAACTCGATCTTTCTGGAAAAATACCAGATGCAGCCCAACATCTGTGCTGCCACATCAGATATTTATGCCGCCTACGCCATGGTGGAAGCGGGATTGGGCGTTGTTTTGATCAATACCCTGTTATCCCACCGCTGGAACGGAGACGTCATATCCCTTCCGCTGGATCGCTCTTCCGATTTTGAGATCGGAGTCGCTACGAACGCGGAAGATGAATGTTCACCGGCCGCCAAGGAATTCCTGAATTTCATTTTGCAGGATTTGAAAAAGGCAGATATCCGGTAAATTCAGGGCATAGTTATTTCAAAAAAAGGGTGAGGCTGCTGCGAGCCCGCTGAAGAAGTCTAAATATTTCAAATAAAAATGAAAAAATGAGCCTTGATATAGAAGAAATGGGCTCATTTTTTTATAAACATGAATAAATAGGCTTAAATCCTTAGGAATTTTTCATAAATTGTTGGAAAGAGATACAATTCGCCTAAGGTTAGCTGCAAATATTGTCAAAGCACCTTGCAATTGCATTCCCGAAATACCTGTTGAATTGGCAATATCGTAACCGTAGTTATTTTTCAATTCAGCGTTTTTTGCTTCAATCATATAACGGTTTTTTGCCAGAGTTTTAAAATGCTCTGTTTCCATAAATTCTTGTTGTTTCAAGTGGGTAGGATGCGTGTGAGAAATTGTAAATGACTTAGAAGCAGCTCCTTCTTTGTAACAGCCGTTTCTTGTTGGACAGAATTTACATTTTTCAACATCAAAGAAATATGTTGTTATGCTGGTTTTTTCAGGATGTTTTTTATAAACACAATGACTTACTCTAATAGCCATATGGCCTTGAGGACATACATACAAACCAGCATCCTTGTTGAAATAAAATCCATTGTCATCTTTTCGGAAACCAGACATAATAACCGGGTGCAACTTGGAAATGATTTCAATATTCTGTTCTTTGCCGTATTCCAGATTAGACTTTTCCGAATATGCGGTATCCCCAATAACTGATTCTACTTCAATGCCTGTTGCTTTTGTTTTTTCAATAAGAGACACCAACTCCTTTCCATCTGGTTTCTCTCCGGATGTTATTATGGCGGAAGTAATGATTCGATCTTCTGTCATTGCGATATGCGTTTTGTATCCAAAAAAGGACGTGTCCCTCGTTTTATGCCCGGTCTTGGCATCCTGATCCAGTGAAAATGTTTTTGCTTCGTTTATATCTTCCAATACTTCTTTTACGATACGGATATTCTCTACAACACTAGGAATTTCTGACAATGCTTCTTGCTTCTCAACGATATTGAGTAATTCGTTCGTATATTGGATTTCTGTTTCAAGGTCATCTTCTATTGGCTTCTCAGGAAAATCTTTTTTTATAACTTCATCAAATCTATATATATCTTTTCGAAGTTTCTTTGTGCTTTGTTTCAGTACTTCTATCGGTTTTCTCGGATTATATTTTGATGCTGTGTGAGTCGAATCTACTATGATGTTCTTGCTCTTTATAAGGCCTTTTTCCCTGGCTATTCTTACCGTTTCACCGATTAGCAAGTCCAATAGATTACTGTCCTTCAAACGTAATTTTCGGAATTTTGTCAATGTGCTGGCATCTATCATATCTGTTTCTTCTGGTGCCATATCCAGAAAATACTTATATGACAAATCATATCTCGACCGTTCCACTACTCCTATATCTGACATTCCATCAATAACTTTCAATAATAAATATTTGAACAACAATATCGGATCTTTTGCGTTTCTTCCATTGTCCGGACAATACTTATTCTTAACTTCTTCATAGATGAATTCGAAATCTATGATTTCTTTGATCTGTCGTAGTTTATTATCTTTGGGAACTAACATGTCATACAGTTCCATATATTTACTCATTTTGAATTCAGTTTGTCTCGTTATCATGGCGCTTCCTTCATATTTAATTATAATTTAATCGCCGTTTTTACGAGTATTTTTCTGATTCCTTAACAAAAAAACAAGATGGGATTTATTCTCTCATCTTGTTTTTGTTTTGTTTTTACCTCACTTTTTCAGTGAGCTCCCTTGAAAGGCAGTCTTTTTGTTTTGGTTCTGTACCTGAGATACAAAACGGAAATTAACGTTTTGTATAGGTAGGAGCCTTACGGGCACGCTTCAAACCTGGCTTCTTGCGTTCCTTGATGCGGGCATCGCGGGAGAGCAAACCGGCATGAGAAAGGTCCGGTTTCAGGTTCTCATCCATC
>JAUNNI010000077.1:0-9473 GCA_030531555.1 Eubacteriales bacterium
TCCTCCGTAAGATCAATTCCTGTGATATTATGCCCTGCCTGTCCTAAAATTATTTCAAAATATCCCGTACCACATCCAACGTCAAGAATCTTTATGGTCTTACCATCAGGTATATATTTACTAATTTCACCAAGCCATCTCTCTGCTTTATTACTTTCAAGCTCAGCATGCCTTAATTCAAAAAATCCATCTGCCCGTTCTGTCCAGTATTCCTGAACTTTATCTTTAATCTCTCCAGATTGCTCCTCAAATGTAATCTTGTCTAGTTTCCCCATTTTTTTACTCCTCTATCGCACTAATCATGAATATTGATGTTGACTAGTAAATAATCTTTTTTTCAATATAAAAATAAAAAGACATACCAATCCCTTCAGAGAATGCGTATGTCTTCATGACATTGTAAAAATCTTATTTTTTCTATAACTATTTCAAAAACTTGTGCAATTGCTTCAGCATTGCTTTCTCATTTCCTATGAGAATATTATCAACAGTACATATATTATCATATTATTATAATGGAAACAACATAGTTAAATATTTTCCATTCTTCGTTCTATACGAATTTGATTACGAAGAGAACCATTCTTCCATTCTTGCTTTTCTTTCTCTGATTCCAGAATCAATTCAGGGAGAATTACTTTTTCTCCTGTCACAGGATTTGGAACGGTTACCATTACAAAATACGCCTTATTGATCAGTTCCTTTACACCGTTCATATGCACAACATGCACCATCACACGAACTTCCATGGTGCTTTTCGTAGTGTAAGTTACCTGGGCTTCAATACTGATAGCGTCGCCACTTTGCGCACCGCGATAAAAAACGATGCTATCTACAGTTCCTGTTACCACCTCACATTTGGCATAACGTCTTGCAGATAGAACCGCCGCCTCGTCCATCCATTCCATGAGTCGTCCACCAAAAAGCTTCTGCGCTCCATTTAAGTCGGCATTCTGTACGATATGCATGGCCTCAATTCTGGTATCTATTGTTTTCATCTGCTGCATATTGTTACCTGCTTTCTATTATTTCTCTGTATATTTCTCGGTAAGCCCTGCACAATAAGCAATGATCTGCATACAATTTTTCTTTCATAAATGATCACGGTTTTCATGTCTGTGTTACCTCTAAATATCTTTGTACTCTTCGATTACATCAATTTCAGGTCTTTTTGGGATGATCAAAGCCGCAACAAAATAACCAAAAACTCCGACTCCTGCCATCATACAAAAGATAGCTACTGCAATACGTACCCAGGATGGATCCAGATCAAAATACTCTGCAATTCCACCGCAAACACCACAAATCATTTTTTCTTCGTCAGATCTGTATACTCTTTTTTCCATTATAATTCCTCCATATCTTTTACCCTGGCTTTTAAATCCACTTTACCATCGGGATCAAAAATGTGCCAAGGAGTGCAAATACTACGAAAGGTACGGCAAGTACCATGATTCCACTAAACGCCAGGATGATCAAAACAAGTGGTAAAAATATGATAAAGCAGATTGCTTTCGTGATACCCCAGGTCATTTTCACTGTTAATAGGACTATTTTGATAAAAAGCACCAAAACTGCTACCATGAATAATGTAATCATTATTTATCACCTTTTTCTATCTACGCGTCTTTTTGTTTTTACTTACTTTCGTTCGTTAGTTTTAATTGTAAAAACTATGCGACTGTACTGCCATAGTACGATCGCTATTCATCCTTATACTATTTTCCATATAGGTATCTACTACAAAATAACAACTCATGACTGATCCTTTCTCAGACTCTGGATCGTTATTGCAAACAAAGGATTCATTTTCAGCATTGGCATCTTTAACCTTTCACAGATAAGGTCAACAAGATGAGACAGCTCCATTCCATCATCCATTTCCAAAACTGCTGCTTTCAACATATCCAAAAGTTCTTTGGCACTCGCAAGTTTATCTGCCATCTCTTCTTTCGAATAGGTATGATCCCATGCCGGATAGTAAACTTCAATATCAGGCAAAGCAGCAATTCGTTCTAATGTATGACGAGAATCCTGTTCATCAATCATAATCGGAATGTCGCCTTTTACGGGAACCGAATCTCCTATAAATAGAGCATCACCAACAAGATAAGAGACCTCATCTGCCGAATGTCCCGGTGTACCAATTACTATGATGTCTAAACTCTTTTCCAGCGAGATCACATCATTATCTTTAACAACCCTATCTACTTTGCTTGATTTTCCAGCCAAATTGTAAAAATTAGGAATCGGTCTTTCTTTGAACTGAAGATCAATATCCTCTATCCAGCGTTTTTCTCCCTCACTGGCATAAATTCTGCATCCAGTATTCTCCTGAAACCATGCTGCGGATCCGATATGATCGGGATGCGCATGGGTTAGGAAAATACCCTTAATATCCGAGCTATCTCTCCCTATCTTTTTCAAATATTCTATAATCTGTTGCTCACATCCATAAACTCCAGAGTCAATCAGATAACAATGTTGCGCTTCTATGATATAGACATAAACAAATCGTTTGATGTCTTCCGTTACATTGAAATCAATCTTTATCTGATGGACTTTCATATTCTGTTCATTCATTATCATTTCTCTTCACCATGTACTTTCCAAATATTAGACAAACAATTCCCATAAATAATATTTCGATAAAAATTCAAATGTAGCGGATCTTATAACCCGTATTTCTCTTTTAACGTTTTTTCTGCCATTTTATGTTCCTCTGTTTTCTCCTCTTTTTTTCATTATAACTACCGTTCGTTCGTTTGTCAATCTTTTTTACCTTTTACTTGATTCTTACAAAAAACTAATTGGTCATTGCAGTCTAATATTTTTGCTGGGGCTAATTTAATATCCATACCTCTCCAGTTGGAGAAATGAAAATTTCCCCCTGAATTGTTTTTGTGATTTCACCATTTGTGTTTCGTACAACAATTTCCTCTCTATAATCTGGATCTTCAATCCATTTTGAAAACACCCATTCATCATTCTTCCTAAAAATAAATGACTCTGTTTCACCAATTTTGAATGATACTTTTTCTGGCCAAATAACTTCAAATTCATTCTCTGATCCTTGTCTGGTTATCATCAAAGGGTTCCCTTTCAAAAGCAGGTTATAGCAATCTTTTATCTCTGATAATGGCAATTCCACATAAACAGAGATCCTTTGAAAATCATCACTGCAGGTAAAAACTTGTATGATTTGCTTATTAAAATCAACAAGCAGAATATATATGATTCCATCTATCTGGGTTGGTCTGCCAAAATACTGGTTTTCACTTAATTTTACTGGTTCGACCAATTTTCCATCAGGGTGATGAATAAATATCAATCGATTGCTTTTGAACTTCCCCTCATTATTGTAAACTTCCTCTGCTTCATACAAATCACCACAAGAATAATCTGTGCCACAATACCAATCACTATTTTCTGCTAAAAGTTCTATATATGCAATTCCATTTGTTTCGATAAGCTTCATAAACTCCTCCACAAATTACAATGTAATCCAATATCTTTGTTCAAGGTCGACTTCATTTTCCAGAATATCACTGGAATTTTATGCTCTGATTTACTGCATCTACCACAGCCTCTACTCCAAATGGAATGATGCATCTTGGTGTTGCATGACCGATGTTTATATTAGCAACAACCGAAAGTTCTGGATTATCTATAACCTCTACAATAATCTTTTTGTATTCATCAAAATATAGCTCATCCATTGGCTTGCCACATAGCACACCTGAGACCACTTCAAAGACTCCTGCTTCTTTTAATGCTTCCACCATCTTTCTATAGTGTTCAGGATTTGGTTGCTCTTCGCTTGTTTCAAGGAGAAGTATTTTCCCTTTCCAATCCTCTAAATTTGGAAATAGACCATATTTCTCACATAAGAAAACAGTATCAGAATATCTGCTGTCATCAAAAATATCGTACATACTTTCAAGACAACCTCCCAAAATCTTTCCTGAGAATACTGCTTTCCCCTGAAGAAGCTGAAAACCCTCATTTTTATGCTTAACTCTTTCAGTACCCACTGCACTTACAGACCAGTCTGTTCGCTCTTCGCACCAAATATCACTTGGCAGAATTTTATTAATGTGACCCGTTCTAATTAACTCTTCAAAATACTTTTTTGTATATGACAACATATCATCTTCCATTTCGCATAGATCTGCCAGGAATGATTGTCCATAAAATGTATTGAATCCAAGCTTGTGTAACATAAAATGATTCATTGTAGTATCTGAAAATCCAAGAAATATTTTTCCTTTTCCTGCTGCATCAATAGCCTCTTTTAGTTCATTATTACCAAACAAATATGGAAGTAATCGATATGTATCATCTCCACCGATTGCACATAGAATCATGTCGACTTCCTTATCTCTCATTGCCATAAGCAAATCATCAGCTCTCTCTTTCGGATGATTTTTTACATACTCAATTCCTTTCATTGCATGTGGTATAACCTTTACATTTAGGCTAAATTTTTCTAGTCTTTTAAGTCCTATATTTACTTCATGCTTTGCAAAGTCTTCCCCTATCGTTCCTTTCGATAGGCTGACAAGAGCTACATTTTTTATCATACTATCTCTTCCTCCATTGTGATGAAACTATAATCCTATTTGATAAATATTGATTCCATGATAACCAATCGGAGCAACTACTTCTTTGGTCCATTTTAACATCTCTTTGTCAAACGGTTTAATACGAATGATTTCACAGCCATCAATCTCTTCTGAAGAAATCGGAAGATCATACAAGGCTTCTTCCTGCCAGCTCTTTACTTCTCCGTCAAAATACAACTGATAATAGACATCTTCTTGCTCTTGTGCCATGGCTCTAACCACAACACTGTCCTCAGTCCATTTTACCTCAAAATTGTCTTTCTGTGTAATACATCCATCATCATGCAAAACATAATTACATTCCGATATCCTATCTGATTCATCATAAAGTTCCATTCGACCTTTTGTAGGGCCAAATGGCCATTCAGGTTCACCGATCATATAGATTATCAGTTTATAACCCTTATTGGTATCATATGTTACAATCTCCGTCTTTGCATACTGCGTCTTATATTCCATCGCACCATATAGAAATAATAAAAGTGCTCCGACTATCAAAATACTATTAATAATTATTCGTCTCATAATGATTATTCCTTTCTCTTAAGATGAATGATCTGTCCTAACTCATGAGACAATCCAAAATCATTTATCACGCTGGTACAGGTTGCAACTTCATTATACTACTCCGGTAATTTCCCCTGTTCCGGATATGAATAAGCATCCTTTGCAGCCTGTACTTGTATATATCGGAGTTCTGTATAATCCTCATACAGTTCAACATTTTCAGGGACACCAACAATAATGTTATAAGAAAGATCTGAAATATGGGTATCTGTTGCCAGTTCATTAATTAATAGAAATATCATCTTCAATTATAAAAATCATTTTTTTCTGATGCTTCATAGTCACACCTCAATTCTGGGCATCTCTTTATTTGCTTACTTTCGTTCGTTAGTTATAATTGTAAAAACTATGCGACTGTACTACTATAGTGCAGCCGCTCTTCGGCCTTATATTATTTTGGTTACCCCATATCTTGTGACATGAAGATAAATCTGCTACTGAATTTATCTTCTTGCATTATACCTATCGTTCGTTCGTTTGTCAAACATTGTTTTAACTGGGTAATTTAATATTCCCAAATTTAGATTCCTATTTCTGCGTAGATTTTTTCGATGAATGTAGATTTATGCTCAATATATCGGTCTATATTGTCAGGAAATAATTTTGCTCCTTCTTCTTTAATACGGCTGTATTCTCGAACCGCATCAGGATGTGCTTGCAGATAATCTCTAAATGCAATATGTCTTCTCAATTCTGGTGAATCTTCTGGGCATACATATAAATGGTGCTGACACAAATGTTCTTTGCCATCATATTTGAATGCCTCTCTTCCGATGATACCAAGATTACCTTCATGTTGATAGCCAATTTTCCTCAAGGCTGATATGACATTTAATAACACGCTGTAATCTTTGATGACAACGTCAATGTCAATGATAGGTTTTGCAGATAAACCTTGTACAGAAGTACTACCGACATGTTCAATTCCTATGACCAGATGCCCAAGAACATTAGTAAGTTCAGTTTTTATTTGAAGGAAATAATTTTGCCATTGTTTATTGTATGGCACTACAACAACATGTTTCGTAATCATAATATATTTTCTCCCCTAGCTATTTACACGTTGTGTATGTGTTATCACAATTTTACAAATTACGCAATACAATCTTTAAGATATTTTAAAAATCGTAAACACTCAATCATCCCAAACATTATATAGTATGTGATAGAATATTCCATATATTATAAATAACACTTGATTTTATCATCTATTGGGAAGGGGTAGTGATCATTATGAAACTTTATTTCAAACAAAGACTGTTTTCCTGGTTTGACAGCTATGATATCTATGATGAATCAGGCAATGTCGTTTTTATTGTGAAAGGCCAGCTTTCCTGGGGACACAAATTAGTGATATATGATGCGGCAGGACATGAACTTGGTATGGTATTACAAAAAGTCCTGACCATCCTTCCTAAATTTGAATTATATGAGGACGGAAACTATCTGGGATGCCTGAAAAAAGAATTATCATTTCTCACACAACATTACAAGATTGATTTTAACGGGTGGTATGTTGAAGGTAATTTTACTGGATGGAATTATACAATCTTCGGTGGCGGCTTTCCAATTGCTTCAATAAGCAAAGAACTTTTCCATATGACAGACCATTATCTTATCGAAGTTACACACAGGGAGGATGCACTTCGTGCACTTATGGTTGTTCTTGCAATCGATGCAGAAAAGTGTTCACAAAACTAATTATAGCTTAATATATGATACATTGATCGGATGTACCTCCAGGTACATCCTTTTTAATTAATTTTCACAATCCTGTATTTTTTGTTCAACCACACCAAAAATCTTTAAATTTATGCTTGAGTTATGTTTTATAACATGTTAGACTTCAAAAAAATGAATGGAGGATAAAGAAATGAACGCAATTTTCCATAGAGTAAGTATTAGAAAATATCAGAACAAACCTGTTGAAGAAGAAAAGATAGAAAAAATGTTACGTGCTGCAATGGCAGCGCCATCTGCATGTAATCAGCAACCATGGGAATATTATGTTGTTACCAATAAAGAAATGATTGAAAAACTTTCAAAAGTATCTCCTTATTCTGGTTGTGCAAAGGATGCACCTCTTGTATTTGTACCATGTTATCGCAGTGGTTTAATCGCACCATCTTATGCAGATATCGATATGAGTGCTTCCGTAGAAAATCTCCTTCTTCAGGCAGATTCTTTGGGTCTTGGTGCAGTATGGATGGGTATTTCCCCACAGGAAGAAAGAATGAAAGATGTAAAGGAAGTCCTTGGCATCCGTGAAGATCTTTCTGCTTTTGCTTTAGTACCTTGTGGTTATCCGGCAGAAGAAAGACCTCAAGAAGATAGATATGATATCGAAAGAATCCATTTTGTAAGATAGTAAATGAAATTTAAAAGAAGACCTTGACTTTGGCCTTATCAATGATGTTTGTCGAACAGAGCTAACTCCTAAAAATGAAGATGGAACAGTTACTGTAGGTATCTGGTTTAAACCTTTGCCTACCGACATCTCACAACAAATCAGCAAAAAATATCATTTGTAGACGGCGTAACACCTATCATCCGGTTCATTCCAATGCCGGATGATTTTTTTCCATTTATTTTGCATTTTTTAGATATTTCATCAAAAGTCTTGTGATCATATATGACTTTAGTTTTCCATTGACAGACTTTGCTTCCCTAATTACAGTAATTCGTTCTTTTTGAACATTAGGATTTAAAGATATGATACCAAAACTTTTGGGTATTATCTCTACATCTTCATACTTATCTGGCACAATAATCCAATGATAATCCGTAAACATTTCATACATATTCATATGTCCAGAAGACAAGATTGTATCTTCTTTCAATAAGGTCAAGCCATGTATTTTTATCTCTTCATTCCGTGAACTGATTGTTTCAGCGATTAGAATATCCCACTGAAAAAGATCTTTTTCATATTCCAGCTCATAGTTGGCATATACCTGATATTTTGAACTATCAACTGCTGCCTTTCCATGATTTAACCATCTGTAGTCTGACTGTATACAAAGAAGTGCCTTTGTAGCAGAAAGTTTCTGTTCTACTGTAGCACTAATCAAATTTTTATCATGTCTTGTTTCTCTGGCAACCATTTCTCCTTTTGCAATCCGCTCTGCTTTAATGGATACCCAAGTATTCTGAAGTTCCCTCCTCGTAACGGTTCCTTCAATCGCCCTCCTCATCAATTTGTCTTCTAACCACGGATGACTTTCCGATATTTTTTCAATATAATTTAAATTGGTTGGAGTGATTCTGACTGTATCTATATCTGGAATATCTTGTATTTTCTCTTTATTTTTTCTTCGATAACTCTCATAAAATGTTCCAGCCTTTTTTTGCTGCCATAATACACGAATATTTACACCAGCTTTATACTGAAAAGCATTAAGCCAGGCTGTAAAGCTACGGTAATTAGCTTCAAGATAAAGTTGTTCTTTTTCTACAATTCTCATTAACTGGTAGCATTTCGTCCAATATGATTTCCCATCAGTAAGAACTATGAGCATTTCTTTTTCGATTTCGAATAAGGTTTTATTATTTGACAATTTTTTTATCTCCAATTTACTGTTACATGTATCAGTAATAATGATGTGACATTAACACTAGATATTATTTCTAGTGTCATGTACATAAATTTGAACAAATTCGTATGTTTGTAATAATATTATAATCTCATGAAAAAGACTTGTCAAATCTGATTATCTTTTCTGCATTAAAACTATCATTCGGTAGTTTGTCAATTACTATTTTTCATGTAAAAATCCCAGGCATTTCTGCCTGGGAAAAAATCTTAATGACCGTATTCAAATCTCTTTTTAACCTATTCTCTAGTTATATTGATTCCTTCTAAAAATGCAATGAAATCCTTCCCTTTTTTCACAGATTCCATAATGTCTGTTCTTTCTTTCTGCCAATCAGGCTGATACAGACAAAGACCCACTGGTCCATTTACATTAAATTCAGTAGAACAAAGATTCACAAAAATTGAATCAATTTCATCATATTCTGTAATATCATCCAGACTTTCTTTAAAATCCATACTATTTTTGATTGGAATGATAACCTGGTAACCATAAACATTACGTAGCATATATATGCGATTGATATCTTCAGAATCTCTTACATAACCATGGATAAAATCAAAATCCATACCTGCCACAAAATCATAGCCAGTTATTCCCTCAAAATGATTCGTCACTTCAAATTCTTCAGGTGTAATGAAACAGATATCTTCTCCCATATCCTCTACGATATTTTCTTCCACTTCTT
>JAUNNI010000077.1:9483-12400 GCA_030531555.1 Eubacteriales bacterium
CAAAAAATCAAATAATCCCATATTTTTCTCCTTTCTTCATATCGACTCCTACCTGTAAATACTATTTTTACTCCCCTCTGTACTGACTCTTTTAAGAATATTAATGATAAGAATTCAGATTATCCTGCAAGGTCCGGAAGAACACCGCCTCATGATATCCATCCATGGCAGCATGGGAAATTGTGATACTTACTGGCATCAATAATCTTCCATTCTCTTCCTCATACTTCCCATAATTTAAAACTGGAAAGAGCATTGGGGGCCTGTCCCCAGCTGTGCTAGTAGTAAATGAGTCATAGGAAATCCATGGTATCCCACTGATACAGAAAAAATTAGGAGGCTGATTCTCTCGAACCTTAATACCTTTTTTATTTTGATACAGGTTCATAGTCTCTTCAAAAGATTTTAAGAAAACTTCCTGATCCTCATAATATTCAATCCATACATCACTAAATGTTTTATCATCTTCATGAAAAATCGTGTAATTAGGATGAACCACATCCCAGATGCCTGGATTACCATCTTCTAAAGCAAACATTCTCATACATTCCAGGGAATTTACCGTTTTAGAAAAAACGTATAATAGAAGAGGCGAAAATTTTTGTTTGTTATTATGACACCATTTTACAAAGTTTGTTACATCTATCTTTTTTGTCATGGATGTCTGTGCTTTTACGAGATTTCGATAATAATTCCAATGGCTTCTTCTAGGCCATGTTTCCATATCCACCTTTTTGTACTGACTCATATCGATTACTCCATCCTATCATTTTCTTCATTTTATCAACTATTTTTCGAAATCTCAATATCTACTCTCTTTTTAAGTTATACGAAAAAATCAGCCACCATAATAGTAGCTGTTCTTCCTTTGAATTTTAACTGATTATTTTAAGCAATTCATAATCAATTCCATACATTTTTCATAACCTAACTGGGAACTGTTTAATGACAAAGTATAATTACTGGCAGCTCCCCATTTTTGGTCTGTATAAAACTGATAATTTGTTTTTCGTCTTTTATCAATATCATGTATCATAATCTCTGCCTGCTTCTCGTTGAGGTTATGAATTTTACAGATACGCTTCACTTTCTCTGGCATATTTCCATGAATGAACACATTGATTGTGTTAGGAAACTCTCTTAATATATAATTTGCATTCCTTCCAACAATAACGCAATCTCCTTTTTCTGCAATTTCCAAAATAACTTTTCTCTGTGCCTCATATACGATATCTTCCACAGATTTTCCTGTTTTATCACGGCCAATAAAGGCATAAGAAAATAAACCCTTTCTTGGTGATAATTCTGCATTTTCCTCGATAAAATCCACGGACATACCTGATTTTTCTGCAATCTTATGAATGATATTTTTATCATAGTAGGAGAATCCTAGTTTTTTTGCAACTTCTTCCCCGATAAAACGACCTCCACTGCCAAATTCTCGGCTAATTGTTATAATTTTTCCACTCATAAATCACCCTCCTATGCAAGTTTATCAATTTTATTCTTTTTAATTTTTAAGAGAAAAATTGTTCCAACAATACAAGTTAATACCTCTGTAATAGCAAATGCCCACCATATTAAGGAAGCATCTGTATTTCCACCTTTTACAATACTTACAAACAATCCCGCAATTGGCAGAATCAATATGAACTGTCTTAATAGTGAAATAACAAGAGACTGAATTCCACTGTCAAGCGCCTGATAGAATGCCTGATAGGAAACATTGATTCCAGCAAATACAAAGCTGATAGAAACAAGATGCATGGCCTGCACAAAATATTCTCTGGAAGCACCAGCATTAAACAAACTTGCAAATTGATTTGGGAAGATCTCTGTAATTATTGTTCCAAATAACATAAGAATCACGGTATATATCAAGCCAAATTTTATGCCATCACTAATTCTTTTCTTATCTTTCATTCCATTGGCAAATGCTACAATCGGTGTGATCGCATCCCTTAATCCAAATACCAGGAATAATACAAACTGCTGCACTTTATAGAAAAGACCATACGCGGTCTGAATATTCGCATCAAATTTTAATATTAGATTCATTGCATATACCATGATTGACATAAGTGCCTGAGATATAATCGCAGGAAGTCCAATTGCATATATTTCCGCAATGATTTTTCCAGATGGCTTCATGCAACGAATTCCATGCTGAAATTCTGTATTCTTTTTCATATGGAAGTATAAAAGTAATAATGCTGATAATATTTGTCCTAATACCGTGGCATAAGCAGCACCTTTTACTCCCATTTCCGGGAAAGGACCAATTCCATATATAAATAGAGGATCAAAAATAATATTTACAACTGCACCAAAGATCTGACCAATGGTCGAAAAAACTGACTTTCCTGTTGCCTGTAATAATTTTTCAAATATGGAAAAGAAAATAATACCAAATGACAGCAGAGAACATATTTTTAGATAGCTAACTGCCATCTGAAGCACTTCTATATTTGATGTCTGTGTTTCGATGTAAGCTCTAACGCCAAACAATCCAAATAGTATACATAAACAATAGATTATTCCACCTAAAAATATACCATTTCCTGCAACCTTTCCTGCTTTCTCTCTGTCATCCTGTCCAAGTGTTTTTGCAAGTAAGGCATTTACTCCAACTCCAGTACCTATGGCAAGTGCCACCATAAGCATTTGAATCGGAAATACCAACGTGAGAGCATTCAAAGCAGCTTCACTTCCTATTTTCATATTTCCGACAAAAGCACTGTCAACGATATTGTATACTGCCTGCAATGCCATAGATAAAATCATCGGCAATCCCAATTTAATCATTAACTGATTTACTGGCATATCTTTCATTTTATTTTCATTCATTTTTATAACTCCTTTTTACATAAAAAAGTGTCTTCGACACTTCAACTCCCCTGCCCCTCAATCATGAGGG
>JAUNNI010000078.1 GCA_030531555.1 Eubacteriales bacterium
CCATAAAAAGGCTTTTAAAGGATACTTACGGGGTCTACCCGTAGACGAATAGAATCGATTTCGGAAAGAAATCGGAATAAACTCATCAAGATCGATATGGTTTTCTAAAAGAGAAAGAAACGCTGGTTTGTCATCTTCAAATTTTTCCTGGCAATCTGAATAAATATCTGCCAAAGAAAGCTGTTTATATGGTATCATAGATATCAGAATAACTCCTTTCTTGGGTATTGTATTTTGGTTACTAGTCATCTCTATTATACCATATCCAGTGAGGAGTTATTTGTATTTAGCAACAAAAATATGCCGTATTTATGCGGTTTGTGGCGTTTCGCAAACGCCTATATAACAGAAAAACAAAAAAGGAGAATCAATTATGGAAAAAGCAAAAGTATATTTTACCGATTTTCGTACCAAAGCCAACGGTGATGGTCTCCCAAAAAAATTACAGAAATTAATTCGAAAAGCCGGCATCGGTGACATCGATTTTGATACCAAATTCGTTGCGATCAAAATGCATTTTGGTGAAATGGGTAACATTAGTTTCTTACGTCCAAACTATGCCAAAGCTGTCGTAGATGTGGTATCCTCCCTCGGTGGAAAACCATTCCTTACCGACTGTAATACCATGTACCCAGGTAGCCGTAAGAATGCTTTAGAGCATCTCTATTGTGCATGGGAAAATGGTTTCTCTCCACTTTCTGCAGGATGCCCTGTTATCATCGGTGATGGCTTAAAAGGTACGGATGATATTGCCGTTCCAGTAAATGGTGGCGAATATGTCAAAGAAGCTTACATCGGTCGTGCCATCATGGATGCTGATATTTTCATCAGTTTATCCCATTTCAAAGGCCATGAAATGACAGGTTTTGGCGGTGCCATCAAGAACATTGGTATGGGCTGTGGCTCCCGCGCAGGAAAAACAGATCAGCATAGCAATGGAAAACCTCGCATCAATGCCAAGAAATGTCGCGGTTGTAAATTATGTATGAAAGAATGTGCCAACAACGGTCTTGTGTTTGATGAAGAAGCAAAGAAAATGACCATCGATCCTAACCATTGTGTTGGCTGCGGTCGTTGTATTGGTGACTGTAACTTTGATGCCATTTATTTTAGTGAAGACAACGCAGTTAGCCTCTTAAACTATAAGATGGCAGAATACACCAAAGCAGTTGTAGATGGCAGACCAAACTTCCATATTTCTTTAGTTTTAGATGTCTCTCCAAACTGTGACTGTCATTGTGAAAATGATGCACCTATCCTTCCAAACATTGGAATGTTTGCTTCTTTTGACCCTCTGGCTCTGGATCAGGCTTGCGTGGATGCCTGTCTTGCTGCAACTCCTCTTCCAAACAGTCAGTTAGGCGAACATCTCGCAGATCCTAACTTCCATGATCATCACGACCATTTCAAAAATTCCACACCGGAATCTGAATGGAAATCTTGCTTAGACCACGCAGAAAAAATCGGTCTTGGAACAAGAGAATACGAATTAATCCGTGTATAGAAAAATCCACGCTTTCGAATGGATTCTATGAAACAAATAAGGAGGCTGCTTTCAGCCTCCTTTTTATTTTAGAAAAATACTTTTACAGTTGTATAACGAACCCCATGTCTGCTGGCTGCACGATGATTTCCATAGTAAACGTCAATGGTTCTTCCTCTTACGCCAGTATCTTCCGCCACATAGATACGCTTTCCAATCTGTACCTTGGTTCCGAGGGGAATCACTCTGCGATCCACAGCGATAGTATGATTCGCTCTTGGTCTTTTTCCAGAAGCAGTATTCTGTCCGGCCCAACCGCCGCAACAGCAGGCACCGTTACAATACCCAGTCGTCTTTACACGCATGGTGTAGTAATCTTTACAGGTCACTTTAATACTGTCACTGATCTGTGTTCCTCGAATAGTTACAGTGATGGTAACAGTTCCACCTTTTTTCGCTTTCAAAATACCTTTGGAATTCACACTGACTACCTTTGGATTGGATGATTGGAAAATCAGATCTTTTTTCGATACATTCGTCAATTTCACTTTTAATTTTGCTTTTTTCTTTTTTTTCAGAGTCAGTATTGTTTTTTTGATGTTTACATTCTGATTAACGGTGTTAACAGAAACCTGTTCATTATCTAATGTTTGTGTCGTTGTCTGGTCAGTCGGGTTTGTAACAATTGAGGCGGATACGCTAAATGGGGTTGCCATCATTACAAATAATAATGTTGCAATGAACATCATTAATGATTTTTTGCCTTTAAGAAACATAGTTTTTCCTCCTTGTTTTACAACAAAAACTAAACTCTTTGAACTAATTATATCATATTATTATGCTTCTGTTAAGGCACATTAACATTTTTGTAACATTTACACATAAACACGAAAGAATGAAAAGATAATTTTAAAAACTATTTGGAAATATAATACAAAAAAGGCCCTGATTTGCAGGGCCTTCGCTTTCTGAGCATCTATCATTTTTAGGAAAATCAAGCATTTTTTTCAATCAGATCCAGCATTTCTTCCACGCTCATCTTTCCAACAGCCATCAATTCGCCATTTAAGATGAGAGTTGGAACACTGAGAACCTGATATTTGAATCGTAATTTACGAAAATGCAATAAATCAAACATCTCCGCAGAGACATTTTCGTTATATGCAGCAATCTGCATTGCTGACATAACAGAAGTAGGACAATTAGAACAGGTTAATGTTGCAAGAACCTTAAGATTCACCTGATGATCAATCTTACGGATGCGAGCAAGAAGCTCTGGATCCAGCTTCTGACCTGGGCCTGCCACGTTAAAAAGTGCAATCTGGAAAGAGTTCCACTCCAAGCCATGAGGAACCGCATGAAAATGAATTCCACTGCTTTTTCCATCACTATAACAAATTTCAATGGATGGTAATAAAATATCGTCTCTTCCCTCTCCATGTTTTTCAAGAATCAATCAATCATGAAGCTGATCTTCTTCCTCAAAAAAGGCTTCCATCTCTTTGGAAAGAGGGCTGTCATCCGTCCAAAGACGAACGATGGCTTTCTCTGTCAAACTTGACACTTCAGATAAGGTGTTCTTTTCTTCTACCAGACAAGGAATATTTCTTGTCGTATGCATCTTTTCAATCAATGGTTCTAAAGCAACTGCCGCAATAGCACCATCGGAAGCTGCAGTCACCACCTGACGCAGCGATTTCTGTCTCACATCACCGGCAGCACAAACGCCATCGATATTGGTTTTATTTTCACGGTCTGTCAGTAAATATCCAGCTTCATCTTTTGCTAAAATATCCGGCAACCAGGCTGTATTTGGTTCATAACCTACGAAAACAAAGACACCAAATGGATTCTCTCCTGCCTTTTCTTCCCAGCTTTCTCCACTGACATGATCAATCAGGGTAACACTGTCAATGATTCCTTCCCCAGCTACCTTCACAATCTCCGTATGGAAAAGGACTTTGATATTCGGATAGAGCTGTAAACGGTCCGAAACAGTCTTTGCACAGGTAAAATCATACTCACGCACAACTAATGTAATATTTTTGGCATACTTGGTCAGATAGATGGCTTCTTCCACCGCGGCAAGACCTCCACCAACTACAAAAAGGTCACAGCCCCCAAATAACTGCCCATCACAGGTAGCACAGTAAGCAACACCGGCACCTTTATACTCTTTTTCCCCTTCAAAACCAGCACATCTTGGAACGGAGCCAGGCGCCAGAATCACACCAAGGGCACGATACTCTCCAGCCCTTGTACGGATGGTTTTCACCGGACAGTCCAAATCCATATCGGTAATATCCCCATAGATTAATTCTGCTCCAAAAGACTGTGCCTGTTCTTTCATATATTCTACGAGCTCTGTGCCTGAGCATTCTTTGACTCCAGGATAATTGCATACTTTGGCAGTCAAAGCAATCTGACCACCAAATTCATTTTTTTCTATTACAAGGACACGTTCCTTGGCACGGGCCGCATAAATCGCAGCGGATAATCCCGCAGGACCGCCTCCGACGATGATCACATCGTACAATTTGCGGTAATCTGACATGTCGAAAACCCCCTCAACAGCTTCTTAACCGGATACTTGATTCTTCACATAATTCACTAATCTTATTATGACATATTTATGAGAAAATGGCTTGTAAAAAATGAATCATTTTCCGTTTCTTTTTGTCAAATTACTCCATAATAAATTGCATCAATGCGTCATAAACATCCTCTTCTTCCGGAGGACATCCAGGAATATTTCTTTCAAATAACCGACAGCAATTTCCCACGCCAAACTTCCCGTTTTTTCCAGAAAAGCCTTGTCCAATGCAGATTTTTCCATTCAGTTTTGCCAAAAGCTTCTCGTAATTTCCTTCCCGTTTGATCTGCAGGATAGCCGGAGCCAAAGAAGCATAGCAGGCACTACAGGAATCTGCGTCCTCAATGGCATAGGATACTTCCAGAATATCATCGGATCTTGACCAGCATTCTTCAAAAGGATCTTGCTCCTCTGCCATAAATGAATACACTTTATCTTGATCAAAAACCTGAATCTGGCAGGAAGAAAGATCTGTGGAACCTGCGCCAAGTTTTTCTGCCAGAGGGATGTATTCCACCTCATCTGTTTCATATCCAAGAAGATGACAGACATACGAATCCAACAGCACTGGATCCATTGCTGTCATAATACAATTTTTCTCAATCGGGTTTCCACCATCCTCCAATTCCAGATCCCCGCAAATATGATCTACAACGATGAAATCCTGTCGAATTCCTTTACTTAAATGGGCAATTGGCTTGTGAAGACCCATGGTGTGAAAATGTCTTTTTTCTGTATTAGGAATGAGTCCCTTCATATTTTTTAGAGCGCAAGTAATCTTGGTCTGTCCATGTCCTTTTAATACCGGAACATTAATCATAAAATCCACACTGTTTACACAATCACAGATTTTAAGTTTCATCCCCTGACAGTCCACCAAAGTACTTTTTGATTGTTGCGCATCGATAAATTTTATGTCATACATTTCGCACAACTGTCGATATCCACAATACTCATAGGCTTCACTGGTTTTATCTCCTATCCAGGAACCCTCCATAATCACAGGATTGAAAATCCCATGTTCTTGTAAATATTCAACAATCCCTGCCACTACCTCAGGATGAGTGGTTGCACCATACTCTGCAGGAGTTGGTGTCACAAGATTCGGCTTAATACCGACCCTGGCACCATCTGGAATCTGATGAATCAGATCAGAATGCTGCAAAAGAGTTTTGGTCATCTCTTTATAATTTTTACCATATATTTTATAGATTTCATTTTTATTCATAACACGACTCCAAGAGGATTATAATCCGATTCCCATACAAATGAGGCGAATCAAAAAGGCAACAATCCATGCTACAAAGCACTGCCATAAAACAATACCGAAAGCCCAATGCCCACCCAGTTCTCTTTTGATGGATGCAATGGCAGCCACACAAGGAGTATATAAAAGAGAGAATACAAGCATGGTCACTGCTCCTACCGTAGTAAGTGCTTGAGCAACTCCTTCCGAGAAAAGGATCTCCATGGTGGAAACCACACTTTCCTTGGCCATAACACCACTGATCAAAGAGGTGATGATACGCCAATCTCCAAGGCCTAAAGGTCGGAACAATGGTACCAGGATACCAGACAAGAGTGCTAATATGCTGGTGGAAGAATCCGTAACTAAATTCAGATGCAGGTCAAAGCTCTGTAAGAACCAAACCACAATGGTAGCAAGCAAAATAACACTAAATGCTTTGGACAGGAAATCTTTTGCCTTTTCCCAAAGAAGCTGTGTTACGTTTTTTGCACCTGGCATACGATAATTTGGAAGTTCCATGACAAATGGAACGGCTTCCCCTTTAAAAATAGAAGCTTTCATGAGAAAAGCAATTAAAATACCAACAAAGATGCTTAACAGGTAAAGACCGGTCATAATCAGACCACCTTTTCCTGGGAAGAAAGCATTTACAAAGAAAGCGTAAATCGGTAATTTCGCTGTACAGCTCATAAATGGCGTTAAAAGAATGGTCATGCGGCGGTCACGGCTGGATGGCAGTGTTCTTGTGGACATAACCGCTGGAACCGTACATCCAAATCCGATCAATAATGGAACAATACTTCTGCCGGAAAGACCAATCTTGCGAAGCAACTTATCCATAAAGAAAGCAACTCTTGCAATATAACCGCTATCTTCCATCAAAGAGAGGAAAAAGAAAAGAGTAACAACAATCGGCAGGAAGCTTAACACCGAACCTACTCCACCGAAAATACCATCAATCACCAAACCATGAAGTGCCTCGTTAACATGGGCAATCGTCAATAAATGATCCACCCAATTGGTAAGGGCATCGATGCCGATTTCCAAAATATTTTGAAGGAAAGCCCCAATCACATTAAATGTGAGCCAGAAAACTAAACCCATGATTCCAACAAAGCATGGGATCGCTGTCCATTTTCCAGTGAGGACATTATCAATCTTTTCCGAGCGGATTCTCTCTTTGCTCTCCCTTGGTTTTACTACTGTATTCTCACAGACTCTTTCAATAAAATCAAATCGCATATCCGCAATGGCTGCACTGTGGTCCATGCCACCTTCCTCTTCCATCTGGATAACAATATGTTCAATCATTTCCAATTCATTCTGATCCAAATCCAGACGTTCCAGAATCAGATGATCCCCTTCAATAATCTTGCTTGCCGCAAATCGAACCGGAAGATCTGCACGCTCTGCATGATCCTCAATGATGTGAACCACTGCATGGAGAGCACGATGGATGGCACCACCATGATCATCTTTGCTACAATAATCCTGTCTTACCGGGCGCTCCTGATACTGAGCAATATGCACAGCATGTCGCACCAGCTCTGCAACCCCCTCATTTTTTGCTGCAACAATAGGAACAACCGGAACACCCAGCATATTTTCCATTCCGTTAATATCAATGGATCCACCGTTTCCCACAACCTCATCCATCATATTTAAGGCCACAACCATGGGAATTCCCATCTCGATAAGCTGCATGGTCAGATACATGTTACGCTCAATATTAGTTGCATCGATGATATTAATGATGGCCTTTGGCTTTTCATCCAAAACAAAATTTCTGGAAACAATCTCCTCGCTGGTATATGGTGACATGGAATAGATTCCTGGAAGGTCTGTCACCCTGGTATTGGGATAGCCTTTGATGGGACCATCTTTACGGTCAACGGTTACCCCCGGAAAATTTCCCACATGCTGATTCGAGCCAGTCAGCTGATTAAAAAGGGTGGTTTTACCACAGTTCTGATTTCCCACCAAAGCATAGGTTAAAAGCGTTCCTTCTGGCAAAGGATCTCCATCTCCATCATTATGGTAGCGACCTGTCTCACCCAGACCCGGATGATCAGAAGCTTCTACTTTTGTGATTCTCTTATGTTTATTGCTTCTTTCTTTAATTGGCTGAATCTCGATTTTACCGGCATCCTCCAAGCGAAGAGTCAGCTCATATCCATGAATCTGCAGTTCCATCGGATCTCCCATGGGTGCCAGCTTGACAACAGTCACTTCGGCACCTGGAATCACACCCATATCTAAAAAATGCTGACGGAGGGAACCTTCCCCACCCACAGACAGGATGGTGGCAGATTTCCCAATCGGCAATTCTTTTAATGTCATGTTTTATCCTCCTTTTTTCAAAAGATTCTCTATTTATATATCGATTTGATATTCTTTTTTATAGAAATGATCTATTCTTTTCTTTCATGGATACTGTACTCTAATTCTATGGTATTTTCAAGATAAAAGTTACATCTCTCTACCTTTGGTTAGTTATTGCTTACTTTTGTGGTATTTCCCCTATTTTTTTAGATATTTTTCCCATAAAAAAACCCGCTGCCATGAAGCAACGGATAAAAATCATATCAAACGTTCTTACTGCGGAATGCGCAGGAGGTTTATATCAAAGTCGGAGATATATCTATTATCCCATAAGAATCTTCTTCCCGTGGAAATCATATCGAAGAGTCACTATCTGAAATCCATCATCGATATCGATGAATTTCAATGTGGAAGCATCATGAGACATAACGGGATAATTCATCCCGGATAAGACAGAATGAAATAGGTCTATGATCATATATCCATTTTTCGCTGAAATATTCGATAACAATACTTTCATAAACTTCCACCTCAAAACGCAAAAAGAACAAAGTTTTACTTATATTTATTATAGAATATACAAAATGTTACGTAAAGATAAAAATTCGGTCGTTAACAGGTCTTTTTTTGTAAAAAATAAACAATTATTGCATTGCAACGAATAAGTAATTATGATATGATACCTGTGGAAACAAAATTTTTCTTATGATTCATTTCGTGATGATATGAATTCCAGAAAAAACGTTTAAGGGGGTAATTTATCAATGAAAAAAATTATTAATGCTGTTGATTTAGTTGAAGAACAGATGATTTGTGGTCTTGTTAAAGCTCATCCAGATTACTTAAAGAAAATCGATGATGAACTTATCGTTGTTCGTGCAGAGAAAAAAGAAGGTAAAGTTGCTCTGATCTCTGGTGGTGGATCCGGTCATGAACCAGCACATGCAGGTTACGTTGGAAAAGGTATGCTTGACGCAGCTGTAGCTGGTGCTGTTTACACATCTCCATCTGTAGACCCTATTTACGAAGGTATCAAAGCAATCGACGCTGGTAAAGGTGTTCTTATGGTAATCAAGAACTATACTGGTGACGTTATGAACTTCGAACTCGCTGGCGAACAGGCAGAAGAAGACGATGATATCAAAGTTGCAAAAGTTGTTGTTAATGACGACGTTGCAGTAGATGGCTCCTTATATACAGTAGGTCGTCGTGGTGTTGCTGGTACAATCTTCGTTCATAAGATTGCTGGTGCTAAAGCTGAAACAGGTGCAGAACTTGAAGAAGTTCAGGCAGTTGCTCAGAAAGTTATCGATAACGTTAGAACAATGGGTATGGCTATCAACCCATCTACAGTTCCTGCAGCAGGCGTTCCTGGATTCGAACTTTCCGAAACAGAAATGGAAATCGGTATTGGTATCCATGGTGAACCAGGTGTTAAAAAAGCAGATCTTGAACCAGCTGACGCTATCGTAGATCAGTTATTAGACAAAATCCTTGCAGATATCGACTATGTTGGATCTGACGTTGCAGTTATGGTTAACGGCTGTGGTGGAACTCCTCTTATGGAATTATACATCGTTAACAACCGCGTAGCTGACGTTTTAGCAGAAAAAGGAATCAACATTTACAAGACATATGTAGGTAACTACATGACATCTCTTGAATGTGAAGGTTTCTCCATCTCCCTTCTTAAACTTGATGACGAGCTCAAAGAACTCTTAGATGCTCCAGCTGATACTCCTGCATTCAAACAGATCTAAATATCGGCCAATCAGGCGCAAGAAAAAAAGATTCTAATTATATAGAATTCTTTCAAATAATAAATAATAACACATCCATCTCACATTTTTGTGGGATGGGTGTTTATTAAATTTACGAAAAGAGGATAATCATTATGGCAGACAAAGCGAAATTACTTGAAGTATTAGGAAAAATTATCGCTGATGTAAACGAACAGAAAGATTTTTTAACACAGTTAGATAATGTAATTGGTGACGGCGATCACGGCATCAATCTTGACCGTGGATTCAAAGCAGTAGAAAAACAGATGCCTTCTTACGCTGATCTCGGTGTTGATGAGATCTTAAAAGATGTTGGTAAACAGCTTATGAAGGTTGTTGGTGGTTCTTCAGGTCCTCTTTATGGTCAGGCATACAAAAAAGCCGGTGTTTACTTAAAAGGTAAAACAGAAATTACTATGGATGACTTATTAGCTATGTTAGATATCGCTATCGAACAGATTCAGAGATTAGGCCATGCTGTAGAAGGCGAAAAGACAATGATCGACTCTATGATTCCTGCTTCAAAGGCAATGAAAGAATCCTACGCAGCGGATGGTGATGCAAAGAAAGCTCTCGAAGCTGGTGTTGCTGCAGCAGAAGCTGGTATTGAATACACAAAGACTATCATTGCAACAAAAGGTCGTGCTAGCTACCTCGGCGAAAGAAGTCTTGGACATCAGGATCCAGGTGCAACTTCCTTCACATTAATGTTGAAAGCCATTGCAGAACTTGCATAATATATATTTTACATATTCCAAAATACCAAAGGGGCTGTTTCCATCAAACAGCCCCTTTTTTTATTTTATTATTATTCTGCTTTAAATCCAGAAATCGGATCTCTGGTCATCTCAAATTCCTGAAATTCTGCCAGATCCTTAATGGAATTCTTACTGATATCCTGAAGATTCATTTCTACTATGGATTCTTCTTTTTTTGATTTACCATCATGATCCAAGTACCATACCAGCATCAAATCCAGGTCTTTTCCTTCTGTATTTCTTTTAAACATATGGATTTTTGTGATTGGCAGATATACATCACTACAGATATTTTTCCGATCTCTCACCACACGATAAAAGAGTTTATGGCCATCCGACTCAATTCTGGATGGATCCCCATCCAGCTCCACCTTCAGGCCCAATCGCTTGTAAGTCTTCAGTGTCTGTTTTCTTTCTTTTTTTCTCTTTCTTTTTGCATAGGAGATAATAGCCATGATAATGGTCCAAATGATAGATAGGATCAGTCCAATCACATGAAGTTTCATTTTCCAGATCACTGGTTCTGCTTCCCATTTCAGAAGAAATCCAAGAATCGTAAAAATCCATAGAATCATGCCTAAAATACTAAAAATCAAACCCACTCTAGAAGTGGTTCCCTGCCAGAATTCCTTTAAAAAGTTCGTTTTTTTCAATTTCAAAACAGGATTAAAATCATATTCATGATGCTCCATTGACACTTCCTCCTCTCTTTGATTCCACCACAGTTTTCTCCTGTATGGTGACATTTTTCTATTGATTATAGTATACTATATTTGACTCCCGATGAAAATAATCGCTTGTAAAAAGGAAAAGAAAAAATGATTTGTAAAGAGTTTTATATCATGGATGACCAGATTCGTCTCCATGCCAAATTAGAAAAGAAAAATGAAATGGAGAAATGTCCTCTTGCCATCGTAATTCACGGATTTACCGGACATATGGAAGAAGATCATATCATTGCAGCTTGTCATGCCATGCACAAAGCTGGCCTTGCCACTTTACGTGTGGAAATGTACGGACACGGTGGAAGTGGCGGCAATTTCATGGACCACACATTGTTCAAATGGATCTCCAATGCTCATGCAGCCACCGATTATGCCAAATCTTTGGATTTTGTGACAGATTTATATCTTTGTGGCCATTCTCAGGGAGGTCTTCTTACCATTTTAGTTGCCGGTATGCGTCCGGATGATTTTAAGGCAATCATTCCATTATCTCCAGCAACCATCATATTAGATGGAGCAAAAAGTGGAAATCTTTTAGGAACTCCATTTGATCCGAATCATATTCCTGATGTTTTGAAATCAAAGGATCTCGAACTAAGCGGTCACTATATTCGCGCTGCCCAATATCTCCATATCGAAGACGGAATCAAGCGCTATCATGGTCCGGTTCTCATTGTGCACGGAGCTGCCGACCAGACGGTTCCTGTCCAATATGCCTATGATGCAGCTGCCCTTTATGATAATTGTGAGCTTGCCATCATTGAAGGAGACAGCCACTGTTTTGATTATCATGTGGATCAAATGGCCGAAGCAATCTATGCATTTGTAAGTAAATAACAAAGAAACCCTCGCAATAAATAATCAGCTCCAGTCAAGCGGACAGGATGCTAATCATGGATAGCGAGGGCTTTTTCTATTTGGTCTCAAATTCTTCCAGGAAATCGATATCGTATTGTTTCCAATAGGAATCTTCCTCTACTTTTTCTTTAAAAATATCATGATAGACATCCATGGATCCATGATAAATGACAAAGGATATCTCTATCTTTTCCTCTTCATTTTTATTCCCGATCATGATCCAGCCTCGTTCTGCTCCTTTTAAATCCGTCGGATAAATCACAAGACGAGGATATTCTTCTTTTTTTAAAGATTCCATGAATTGTTTCAATATCTTTAATGTTTGATCTGGTAAATCTTTCCCTTTTTTCAGATTCAGATCAATCCTGTACTCTTCTTTCTGCCTCATAGTGGCAGAAGGAGCTATTTTATTAGAGGCTTCTGGCATAATGGTGGAAGCCTAGCACCAAAATTTACAATTACACA
>JAUNNI010000079.1 GCA_030531555.1 Eubacteriales bacterium
ACACATAATTTTTTAAGTTGTCACACGAAACGATTCATTAACTTAATGACATTGCATCTTATGGTATGGTAACCCCTTTGTTTGTGAAGGGCCTCCTTTCATATTATTTTTTAGAATTTCAAAAATCAGCTGTGTACGCTCCAGAAAAAACACTCGCTCCCACACCTGATTCCCGAAATTCTATATAGTTGTCTTAATCGGCCCCCTTTTTGTTTTTGTGTTACCACACCAATTATACTTGAACCTTTTTCGGATTGTTTTTTGCATGATTTTTCGAGCCAATCCCGCTGCCCATTCGAAGGCTGCATCTAGCTTTTGGCTCCGGAAGGGGAGAAGTGAATGGAGCTCAAATTAATTTAAGGAACGGAAGAATGTGATAGCGAATGGGCGGAGGAAAGAAGAAACAGCACAATTCGACCAAAAGACGAAAGAGCAGTGATAGCGAATGGGCGATGAGAAGAGAAATGCAATCAGAGCGCCCAAGCCACCAGAGGTGGTGGGCGGGGGAAAGAGAAATGCAATCAGAACGCCCAAGCCACCAGAAGCGAATGGGCGGAGGAGAGAAGAAGCAGCACAATACGACCAAATCCCCATAGAAACTAGAAATTTCCATAAAAAAATCCTGCCGCACTATGTGCGCCAGGACTTTTGCTTTTTAATTAATTATTCACCAAACTGAGCTAACAGTTTTTCAACACTTACTAATTTAACACTAAGTACGAATACTTTAGCAGCTAATGCAAGTTCGTCTACTGTTGGGAAGGAAGGAGCAATACGGATATTGCTGTCTTTTGGGTCTTTTCCGTATGGGAAGGTAGCACCTGCACCTGTCATTACAACACCGGCTTCTTTAGCTTTTGCAACGATCTGTTTTGCACAGCCATCCATGGAATCGAAGGAGATGAAGTAACCACCGAGTGGTTTTGTCCATGTACCGATTTCAAGGCCGCCAAGTTCTTTCTCAAGGGTATCTAAAACGATTTCAAACTTAGGTCTTAAGCTTGCTGCATGTTTACGCATGTGTGTGTACATACCCTGCATATCTTTGAAGAAACGTACGTGACGAAGCTGGTTTAACTTGTCATGACCAATGGTCTGACGTTTCATATATTCTTTTGCATCTTCAAGGTTGGCTTTGGATGCTGCTAAAGCTGCGATACCGGAACCTGGGAAGGATACTTTGGATGTGGAGATGAATTTGAATACCATGTGGCGGTTTCCACATTTTGTACATTCATTTAAGATTTCCATGATAACATCACGTTTGTCATCATATAAATGATGGATGGAGTAAGCGTTATCCCAGAAGATACGGAAGTCTTCTGCAGCTGGTTTTAATCTTGCGAATCTACGAACTACTTCATCAGAGTAGCTGATACCTGTTGGGTTAGCGTATTTTGGTACACACCAGATTCCCTTTACTGCTGGGTCTTCGGAAACATATTTTTCAACAAGATCCATATCTGGACCATCTTCAAGTAATGGGATGTTGATCATTTCGATGCCAAAGTATTCTGTGATAGCGAAATGACGATCATAACCAGGAACTGGACAAAGGAATTTAACCTTGTCAAGCTTGCACCATGGAGTACTTCCCATGATACCGTGTGTGAATGCTCTTGAAATGGTATCAAACATAACATTAAGACTGGAGTTACCATAGATTAAAATGTTTCTTTCTGGTACTTCAGACATATCAGCAAGAAGTTTTCTTGCTTCAGGAATACCATCTAAGATTCCGTAGTTACGGCAATCAACGCCACTGGAGCTCATAAGATCGCTCTCTTCATCTAAGATAGACATCATGCCAAGAGATAAGTCAAGCTGTTCTTTGGAAGGCTTTCCTCTGGACATATCAAGTTTTAATCCTTTTGCTTTAACATTTTCGTACTGTAAGAGAAGCTGTTCATGTAATGCTTCTAATTCTTCTCTGCTCATTTCAACATATGGTTTCATTTTGATCCTCCAAACTAATTATAGACATTTATGTATATAAAAATGATTTTTATTAGCTAAATTACTTCGTATAGTAGTCCCATACAGGGATACAAACACTATTGTAATATCTTTTTGAATTTTTTGCAAGTAAATCTTGTAAAAAATTCATTATTTACCCTTTTTGATGGAAAAAATACAAAATTTTTGATAGATAGTATAGTATATAATGCAAAATGAAAGAAGAAAAAAGGAGGCTTTTTCCCAAAACCTCCTCGTTTGACATATTTATATTTTGCAAAAGGCAAGAATATGCAATAAAAATATAGATTATGACTTAAAAATCTTAATCGAATTTGAATCCTGCAAGAAGTGCGCCAAGACCAGTGCTTGCTTCGCCTTCATCTTTGTAGGAAAGCTCAGGCTCTTCAATCTCCACAACAGGAGCTTCTTCTTCGAGGGCTTTCATGCTAAGACTGATTTTACCTTCTTCCACTTTGAGAACTTTTACTTTCACATCCTGGCCCACTTTGAGAACTTCCCCTGGGGAGGAGATACGTTTCTGAGCAATCTGGGAAATGTGTACCAGACCGGAGATACCATCCCCAAGATCCACGAAAGCACCATAAGGCATAAGAGATTCTACTTTTCCTTCCAAAATAGTGCCGGCTGCGATGGCATTTACTTTGCGAGCTCTTTCTTCCTCGCGGCGTTCCTGTAAAAGCTGACGAACGGATAATACGAGACGGCTTTTTGCTTCGTCAACGGTGATCACTTTTGCTTCTACGGTTTTGCCAAGGAATTCATTGGTATCTTCCACATAGCCAAGAGATAACTGAGAAGCTGGGATAAATCCGCGAAGACCTTCCACATAAGCGATGACACCTTTATTTACGATACCGCCAATTTTAACTTCTAAAACAGTACCTTTTTCTAAATATTGCTGGCAGGCAGCCCATGCTAAGGAACGAGTTGCGTTCTTAACGGAAAGGGCAACATTTCCTTTACCGTCATCTGGAGATAACACTTCTGCTTTGATTTCATCCCCTGTCTTAATGTTGTACATGGAGAAGGATGGGTCGTCACTGAAATCACTTCTTTTTACAATCCCCTGTACATGATAATTAAAATCTACATAAGCAGCATCCTCATCCACGATGGTGATGACACCTTCTACGATATCGCCCTCATTGATTGGGCGAAGGGATGCTTCCAATTCTTTTTCAAAATCTGCCATTGTTTCACACATGATCATTTCCCTCCTGATAATATAAAAACTAGAAAAAGTATACCATTTTTTGGGGCCTTTTGCTATACTAAAAGGTAATGACTTATGAAGATAAAGCAAATGTGCCGTCTGTGGTATCATTTGCCAGACGATAAATGGAAAGAGGAGACAGATTATGTTAAAAGAAGGAATGACAAAAACATTAAATGAAACGGTAACTATGGAGAACACAGCCAAAGTTTTAGGAAGTGGAAGCCTCCTCGTATACGGAACACCAGCCATGTTACTGCTTGTGGAAAAAACAGCCGTTGCCCTTCTTGAAGGTGCTTTGGAAGAAGGTATGACATCCGTGGGCACAAACTTAAATGTGGACCATGTGTCTGCAACTCCTGTTGGCGGCGAGGTAAGCTGTACCGTGGCACTGAAAGAAATCGACCGCAAACGACTGGTATTTGGTGTGCTTGTGGAAGATAAAAATGGCGTCATCGGCAAGGGAAGCCATGAACGTTTCATTGTAAATGCAGAGAAATTCCAGGCAAAAACCGATCAGAAATTATCATAAAAATAGTAATTTAGAGAATTTACCGATGATATAGAGGATAAAAAATAATATGAGATTAAATAAATTTTTAAGTGATGCCGGGGTATGCTCCCGACGCCAGGCGGATCGCATGGTGGAAGAAGGTCGCATCACCGTAGATGGCAAAGTGGCTCTTATGGGCCAGCAGGTGACCGAGGACCAGAAGGTTTGCGTGGATGGAAAACCGGTATCCCTTGTGAAAAAGAAGGTGATTCTGGCCTTCAATAAGCCAAAGGGAATCGTTTGTACCTCAGAAAAAAGAGAAAAAGATAATATCATTGATTATATTAATTATCCGGAACGAATCTATCCGGTGGGACGTTTGGATAAGGACTCCGAGGGTCTTATTCTCCTCACCAATGACGGGGAGTTAATGAATGAGATTCTTCGTGCCAGAAACTATCATGAAAAAGAATACGAAGTAAAGGTGAATCGTCCCATCAATGCTAAATTTTTAAAGGAGATGTCTGAAGGCGTTGAAATCTTAGACACCGTTACCAGACCATGTGTGGTACGCCAGACCGGAACCTGCACATTTCGTATTATTCTTACACAGGGTTTGAATCGTCAGATTCGCCGCATGTGTGAAGCGTTGGGCTATCGTGTAAGAGACTTGAAGCGCTACCGTATCATGAGCATTCATCTGGGCAATCTCCCAGTAGGAAAATACCGTGAATTAACTGCCAAAGAATACCGCGAATTGGAACGCATGACGGGAAGGAGACAGTAACATGTCAGAAAATATGTCAGCAAATCAATTAGAAAATAAAACAATCGATAACTCGGTTCGTGCCAGAATGAAGGAACTCACCGCACTTCTTGATCAGGCAGCACGTGCCTATTATCAAGAAGACCGTGAAATCATGTCCAACATGGAATATGACGCCCTTTATGATGAACTTCTGGCTTTGGAAAAAGAAACGGGAATTGTCATGGCCGGCAGCCCAACCCATAAAGTAGGTTATGAAATCCTAAGCGAGCTGGAAAAAGTGGCTCACGATTCCCCAATGCTCTCCTTAGATAAAACCAAGAATCCGGAAGACTTGGTGGGATGGATTGGCGACCAGGAAGGAATGCTTTCCTGGAAAATGGACGGACTCACCGTCGTTCTTACCTACCATGACGGTCAGCTGGAGCAGGCCGTAACCCGAGGAAATGGAACTATCGGTGAAGTTATTACCAATAACGCTAAGGTATTCAAGAATCTTCCAGCCCGCATTCCATGGGATGGTGAAGTGGTACTCCGTGGCGAAGCCATCATCCATTATTCCGATTTTGAAAAATTAAATGCATCCATCGAGGACGTGGATGCCCGCTATAAAAATCCAAGAAACCTTTGCAGCGGCTCCGTTCGCCAGCTGAACAATGAAATCACAGCGAAAAGAAATGTATATTTTTATGCATTTTCTCTGGTTAGCGCAGAAGGTCGTGAAGAAGAAAACTCTGTGGAAGCCAACATGCTTTGGCTTCAGGATATGGGCTTTACTATCGTGCCATATGTTAAAGTGAAAGCAGATAATATTGTAGAAGAAATTCAGCATTTTTCTGATCAGATCAAAGAAAATGACTTCCCAAGCGACGGACTTGTATTGATTTACGATGATATTGCATACGGAAGAAGTCTGGGACGTACTGCCAAGTTCCCAAGAAATGCCATCGCCTTCAAATGGGCAGATGAAGAGGCAGAAACCCGCTTGATTGAGATTGAATGGAGTCCATCCAGAACCGGACTGATTAATCCGGTTGCCATCTTTGAACCTGTGGAATTGGAAGGAACCACGGTAAGCCGTGCCAGCCTTCACAATATCAGTATCATCGAGTCATTAGAACTGGGAGAAGGCGATCAAATCAAGGTTTATAAGGCAAATATGATCATTCCTCAGGTTTCCGAAAACCTGACAAAAAGCGGAAATTATCCGATAGCAGATCACTGTCCAGCCTGCGGTGGAGAGACTGTCATCCGCATGGAAAATGGAGTGAAAAGCTTATATTGTGCCAATCCATTTTGCAGTGCTAAAAAGATTAAACTGCTGACCCATTTTGTTGGAAGAGATGCCATGAATATCGATGGTTTGTCCGAGGCAACTTTGACCAAGATGACCGATCAGGGGTATATCGAAGAATTATACGACATCTATCGTTTGGATCGCTATGAAGAGGGCATCCTGGAAATGGAAGGCTTCGGCGAAAAATCCTATCGAAAACTGATTGATTCCATCGAAGCATCCCGAAAAACACAGCTTTTCCGTTTCGTTTATAGTTTAGGCATCTTAAATGTAGGAAGTTCCAATGCCAAACTTCTGTGTAATCATTTCGGCAATTCCTTAGAACGCATCAGAGAAGCCTCCGTGGAAGAAATGGTGGAAATTGATGGTATCGGCGAAGTCATCGCAAGAAGCGCGGTTGACTACTTTGCCAACGAACACAACCAGAAAGTTTTAGAGAAATTACTGGAATACATCATATTTGAGCAGGAAGAAGTCATTGCAGAAGAAGAAAAATCCTTAAACGGAAAGACATTCGTAATCACCGGCTCTGTTAACCATTTCAAAAACCGCAAAGAATTAAAAGAAAAGGTAGAAAGCTTAGGCGGCAAGGTGACAGGATCCGTATCCGCCAAAACAGATTATCTGATCAATAACGATAATATGTCTTCTTCCAGCAAGAATAAAAAAGCCAAAGAGTTAGGAATTCCGATTATTACAGAGGAAGAATTTTTGCAGATGATAGAGTAATTAGAATAGAGGAAATGGCTGTTATGTTATATTTAATGATATGGCGTGGCAACCTTTTTTGTGGCACAATTTTGAGTAAATCCGCTTTTTCATTGGTATAATTCACTTCATCCTCTTTCTGATACCCATTTGGCAGCGTAAGTATTTTGACTTTTGGTAATTTGAGCTATTTATATGTTCATATACCCAGGTTCTGTCTTAAGATCAAGATAGCTTGCACTAGGTCTGGATAGTTTATACCAGAATATGTCAGAATAAGATTAGGATTCACAGTTAAGATAAGATATAAACCTAAACTATAAACACTTATAGTTTAAAAATATAATTTTCATAACAGGTATCTCCTAACATTATAGCTATAAATGTGATATGATGTATCTACAATCATTCCAAAAGGAATCACAGGGGGAACAAAGAAACTATGCCTATTCGTATCAACGCAGATTTACCAGCAAAAAAAATACTGGAAAAAGAAAATATATTCGTAATGGACTATGAGCGTTCCATGAAACAGGATATCCGTCCACTGGAAATCATCATCTTGAACCTCATGCCAACCAAACAAGAAACAGAACTCCAGCTCTTAAGAAGCTTATCCAACACACCACTTCAGGTAGATGTGACCTTCTTAAAAGCAGCGACTCACACCAGCGAGTTTAAAAATGCATCCGCCAGTCATATGGAAACATTCTACACCACATTTAATGAAATCAAAGACCATTATTACGATGGTATGATCATCACCGGCGCACCAGTAGAAACCTATGACTTCGAAGAAGTAGACTACTGGGAAGAACTGGTCACCATCATGGACTGGTCCCGCACCCATGTTACCAGCACCTTCCATATCTGCTGGGCAGCACAGGCCGGTCTCTACTACCACTATGGTGTACAGAAATACCAGCTTCCAGAAAAACTAGTTGGTGTTTTCGATCACTTCACCATCCATAGAAGAACCGAGCTCATTCGTGGATTCGATGACGTCTTTAAGGCACCACATTCCCGCTACACCGGAATCCGCCGTGACGACGTAGAAAATAATGAAAAACTCACCATTTTGGCAGACTCCGCCGAAGCAGGACCATTCATCATCATGGCTAAAGGTGGCCGTCAGATTTTTGTAACCGGCCATCCAGAGTACGACGTGATGAGCTTAGATGGCGAATACCGCCGTGACGTGGCAAAACAGCTCGATGTCATCCCATTCCCTAAGGGATATTACAAAGATGACAATCCGGACCGCGGACCAATTAAGTCCTGGAGATGCCATGCAAACACACTGTACACAAACTGGCTTAATTATTACGTATACCAGATGACAACTTACGATCTTAAAGATATCGCAAATATGTCTTGGGAAGATAATATTGAGAACTTTGAGGATAGTGTGGATTTATAAGAAATATGGCTTAGATATGGGCTGAGAGAGAGGTCGAATGACGGAAGAAAGTTGTTTGATAGGGAAATGAGCTAATTGCTAAGAATATTGTAAAATATCGTGTTTTATCGTAAGTTATTGTAAAAAAGGTAGTCAAAAAGGTAGTACGGTAGCACGAAAAAAGGTAGTCAATTATCTAAAGGAGATACATATAATTTTTAAGGAGACAGTGTAGAACTGCCTCCTTTTTTATATAAAAAAGGAGTAGCAATGTGCTACTCCGAAGTTGCTAAGTTTAAGTTTATGGGATAATGATAACGCCACCACATTCCTGAGGTGGGAGCTGGGCTTCGCCTTCATCTAGGTTATAATTTGTTGTAATAATGATAACGCCGTTATCTTTCTGATTCAGGTTTGGAGCATTGCATAAATTCATTTCATTATTACCACCAACAACTTTGTTAAGATCTCTGTTGTTCAGTTCGTTACGTTTTTCGATAATACCATTATTCATCATGTCTTTGTCCTCCTTGTATTCAATCTTTACTGGAGATTTTCCCCTTCCACTTATTAATACGTGGATTTGGTGAGGAGGGATAATAGAACATCCTGTCCTGTTACCTCATTTTAAATGACAAACTTAACGTAAACTTTGAGTTGCACTTAGTTTGAAAAAGTTGCACTACATTTGAAAAGTCACCATGAAAACATAATTTATCATTTGTAAGAGAACAAAGTTCCTCTGTTGTACTTTATTGATGTTTTGCTGTAACTATTTTAACTGATAAAAAATTTTTACGAAGTCGTCTATGGAAGATGCTCTTGCGGCTTCGAAGATGAGTGTCTGTAGGGTTTCAGGGTCATTAAGAGACTGTATTTTATTTGTAAGTTCAGGTGGGACTTGTCCTAATTGGGAGAGAAAGGTTGTGAGTAAATTTTTGTTCATAGTCATGATCTCTTCTCTACCTTTTTTTTCGGATTCTTTTAACATAAGTTCTAAAAGCATATATTGTTTCTCCGTTTCTCGGTCGTGTTTTATGCGATAAATATATTTTTGAATCCGGGTGACATAAGGGTCATCCGATCTATCTTCGCTTTCTTCTAAAGTGGCTTTTGTAAAGTTCAAGAAACTGAGCAATTCAGGAGAGATATCTTCCGGATTCTGACCACGATTGTTGAGAACAATGGTATGAATTCCGTCACCAAATGAATAATCAAGAGATTCTTCACAACGCATTGAAAATGTATAGCGGTATTTTTTCAAACCAAATGGATCGTAATTGCAGATGAATATCACATAGGTCTCGGGCAGCTGGTCATAATCAGCACCAGCAGTGATTACATCCATATCCATTTGTGCATGGTAGTAACGACTTCTCTTTGGAATTGGTGCATGTTCTACCTGCATTTCAATATTATAAAGAGTATTGTTCTCATCTTTTGCGTATACATCAAGGCGGATTCCCTTGAAATTCGGATGGTAAACGAGTGTTTTCTCCGTAGTGACTACCACATGGTCAATGGGGATGTCCAGGATCCTTTCCAGAAGAAGTCTACAGTTTTCAGAATCAGACATAACCGCACCAAACATGAAGTTATCGATGATCGTCAGTTCTTGTAATCTTTTCGCCATTCAGGTCCTCCTGTTTTATGAACAGAGGAACTCTGTAAAATTATTATAATCGCGAAGTAAGGAAGCATATTGATTTTAAAATCCCCGAATCATGGAGTTTGATTCGGGGATTATTTGTGTCCAAAGTTACCATAAAAACATAATTTATCATTTGTAAGAGAACAAAGTTCCTCTGTGCTTTATTGATGTTTTGCTGTAACTATTTTAACTGATAAAAAATTTTTACGAAGTCGTCGATAGAAGATGCTCTTGCGGCTTCGAAGATGAGTATCTGTAGTGTTTCAGGGTCATTAAGAGACTGTATTTTGTCTGTAAGTTCAGGTGGGACTTGTCCTAATTTGGAGAGGAAGTTTGTGAGAAGATCTTTGTTCATAGTCATGATTTCTTCTCTTCCCTTTTCTAGTCCTTTTTTTTCGGATTCTTTTAACATAAGTTCTAAAAGCATATATTGTTTCTCCGTTTCTCGGTCGTGTTTTATGCGATAAATATATTTTTGAATCCGGGTGACATAAGGGTCATCCGATCTATCTTCGCTTTCTTCTAAAGTGGCTTTTGTAAAGTTCAAGAAACTGAGCAATTCAGGAGAGATATCTTCCGGATTCTGACCACGATTGTTGAGAACAATGGTATGAATTCCGTCACCAAATGAATAATCAAGAGATTCTTCACAACGCATTGAAAATGTATAGCGGTATTTTTTCAAACCAAATGGATCGTAATTGCAGATGAATATCACATAGGTCTCGGGCAGCTGGTCATAATCAGCACCAGCAGTGATTACATCCATATCCATTTGTGCATGGTAGTAACGACTTCTCTTTGGAATTGGTGCATGTTCTACCTGCATTTCAATATTATAAAGAGTATTGTTCTCATCTTTTGCGTATACATCAAGGCGGATTCCCTTGAAATTCGGATGGTAAACGAGTGTTTTCTCCGTAGTGACTACCACATGGTCAATGGGGATGTCCAGGATCCTTTCCAGAAGAAGTCTACAGTTTTCAGAATCAGACATAACCGCACCAAACATGAAGTTATCGATGATCGTCAGTTCTTGTAATCTTTTCGCCATTCAGCTCCTCCTATTTTATGAACAGAGGAACTCTGTAAAACCATTATAACAATCATTTTTTAGGAATTACAAGAAAAATATGCCAACCCTGACATAAAGATAGTTTGGGCTGATAAAGAGTTCTCTAAAAAACAAAAAAAGCACTGGCTGGAGAAACCTGTGCTATTTTACGGCTGTTTTTTCAAACTCTTTTTTTAACTGACCATATTTTCTTTGATCAATATTTAAGAAAGAAGATATTATTTTATTGGTCAATACATTTTCTAAAGAAGGATATTTCCTATGAAACCATTCTACTCTTTCAACTTGTGGCAAAGTTCTGATATGGCTTAATTCCATATGCATTGAAGAAGAATCAGTTAATTGACGATTAATATATCTGAAAAATTCAGGGTCATTACCATATAATGTAACGAATCGATTCAATCCAATCACAACTAAAATACCGTTCTCTTTCCCGATTAATTCAAAATCTCCTAAACATTTATTACTGCCGTTAATGGAATTGGCACTGGATAATAAGACATCCCCAGGGTTAAAAGCAAAGCACATAGTAAGTTCTTTATTACGCTCATAACGAACCAGACGATAAATACCTTCATATATAAAATATGCTTTATCTTCAATTTCATCCTGGTAAATGATTACCTCTCCTTTTTTATAGGTCTTTACCATAGATTCTTGTAATAATATATCAAGCTTTTCACTGTCGGAAAAACCAAGGATATCTTTATATAAATGATTAATAATCTTAATTTCTTCTCTGCGATCCATACTATTTCCTGCCTGCTATATTTTATGTGTATATAATGAGTATTTTTTAACATTATTATATCATATAAAATGTAAAATAATAACATATTATTATTAAATAAAGATTGCGTAAATTTACTGTCGGATAAATTAGGTGAGAATACACCTGTAGAAATAGTATTAAGAACAATAATAAAAGAATAGTTGCTTTACTATAACCTTTTTTATCCGTTTTATCAAGTTGTTCTAAACTTATCCTTAAACTGCTTGACTACCCTTTACCCCTGGAGATTCGGTCTGTCAAGGATGCAAAGCACCTGTAAGGCTCCGTCCTTGACAGACCGAACCTTCAGGGGTTTTTGTCAAACAAGCAGTTTTAAGGATAAGTTTTATAAGTCCCATATATGATATTGGAACATTACTTTTTTCTGTAGTTGATTGCTTACACGATGCTGTATCATATCTAGATATTTTCCGTTTGTCTTTTTTGCTCTTTTTTCTGATCGTAACATTTGGTCTACATTCAATATTACTTCTTCCGCACCTACAGCTATCGAAAGTTCCTTCTTTTGGTATCTTACTAATTCCAATATATCTCGATTGTTATAGTAATAAGCTCTTAATTCAGACATTTTATCTGCTCCAAGTATGCTCCAGCCCATCGGTCTTGAACTCATTCTTGATGACAATACATGACTTACATGCCCCTCTGCACTGCATCCACACAGACTATCCCTTTTATAAAGATACACTCTCGGAATCTCTAGACCTTTGATTTATAAGGCTTTTGAGATTCCTTT
>JAUNNI010000080.1 GCA_030531555.1 Eubacteriales bacterium
ACATACGTTTTTTTCTTGTCCCCAAAAAGTAGAAATTTCCTATCACATAAAAAAGTCCTAAGTAATTAAAAATAATTACTTAGGACGAATCGTAATCCGCGGTACCACCTAAATTCAGGCATGGCCTGCACTCTATGAGCTAACACTCACTGTCATATCACGGTGACTCCCGTCAGAGGTTTCAATGAAGCTTTACCCTCTGCTGCTCCCAGACTGGTTCTGCTCCAAAATCACTGGCATCTCGCACCAACCGACACCTCTCTGAAAGCTTCTGAAGCTTACTATTTCTGTTCAACGCATGTATAAAAACTATAAAACTTTCTTAAGAAAATGTCAATAAAAATCACAAAGATAATCATCAAATTCCATGGGTCATTTCCCACATGGCGATTCCTGCAGCCACGGCCACATTTAAAGAATCCACATCATTCCTCATTGGAATCTTTGCCACATAATCACAGGAATCGATGGTGGATGGGGTTAATCCATTCCCTTCATTTCCCATGATGACTGCTAATTTCTCTTTTTCTTTTAAGATTGGACTATCAATGGTGATATTATCTTCTCGAAGTGCCATGGCGCAGGTGGTAAATCCTTCTTTTTTCAGCAAATCAATCCCTGTTTCCTGCCACTCTGCCTCTGTATTACAAACATAAGCCCATGGTACGGATAAAACATTTCCCATACTGACACGAATGGACCGGCGATAAAATGGGTCGGAACAGGCAGGGGAAAGCAAGATGGCATCGACTCCTAGAGCTGCTGCCGAACGGAAGATGGCTCCCACATTGGTTGGATTCTCCACGTCCTCTAAAACTACAATTCTTTTTGCTTCTTTTATCACATCTTTATAATTCGATGTATTTTTTCTTCGCATGGCACAGGTCATCTCTCCTGGAAGATTATAGCCCAGTTTTTTTCTTATTTTTTCCCCATCTACCACATGGATTGGGGCATCTCCAACCTGATCAAAGATGGGATCATCCATCACTTTCTTAGTACATAGTACATGATATGGCTCATAACCTCTTCTCAAAGCCAGCTCCATGACCTTTTTGCTTTCGGCGATAAACAATCCTGGCTCTGGTTCAAAATATCTCAGCAAGTGGGTTTCTCTTGTACCAACATATAATTCAATTTCCGGAATATCCAGATTGGATATCTGTTTTATATTTTTCATAATTCATTACTCCATCCATCAAAGGATCATATCATTTCTTTCATTTTAATGAAAATATGGTTTTCTGACCCATACTCATGATGATAAACACTGGATTCATGAAGGATCAATTTCTCAGTTTCTGCCGGAACATTTTTCAGAGGATCATAATTCTCCCCACCGTAAAAAACATCCATTGCCAGCGTATCGTCTTTTTCTGAATACTCTATGACAAAACGAACAGGTGAAAACTCTTCTCTGCTTTCAATGAGTCCAATGGCCACCAGTTCTTCAAAAAGTATATTCAAACACATGATTCGTCTGTGACGGAAACGACGTTTGGCAGCAAATTCATAAATCTTATCCACACATTCTGCAAAATTATAGTTTGGTTCATTGATGATAATCTCTGTAGTCTGAAGCTGTTTGATAAACTTACGGGTTTTCTCACGCTTTGGTGCATCAAAGATTTCTTCCGGTGTTCCTTCTTCATAAACCCCACCTTCATCCATATAAAAAACTCGGTTGGATATATTTCTGGCGAATTTCATCTCATGGGTTACAATGAGGATGGTCATCCCTTCCTCTGACAGATCTTTGATGATGGACGTCACTTCCTGGTCATGAAACCAGACTTTTCCTCCACTTGGCTGAGTCAGTCCATTGAGGCAGCGGATCAAAGTAGTTTTCCCAGTGCCAGATGGACCGATTATGCTAATGATATCTCCTTTTCTCACTTCAATATTTACGTCTTTTAAAGGAGTACTTTCCGGGTATTTTTTACACAAATGTTCTGTTTTAATCAACCAATCGGCCATAAATTAGTCCTCCTTTTTCATCTTCTTTTTTCTTGGATCCATAAAGTCACCCGTATGCTCAATGGCAATACCAATGAGCCATGACAGGAAAAAGTATAAAATTGCTGTCACGATCAATGGGAAGAAAGCCTCGTAGGTACGGCTTCGAATAATATCACTGATCTTAGTAAGATCCTCAATGGCAATATAACCCACCACTGCGGTTCCTTTCAAGAGACTTACCAACTGTCCTCGATATACTGGTAAAGTTCTTAAAATCGCCTGTGGCAAAATAAAGAGATGGAAGGCCTGTCTTTGGGTATAACCAAGGGCTAAAGCAGCTTCATTTTGCCCACGATCAATACTTTCCACACCAGATTCAATCACTACAGCAACATAGGCAGAAAAATTCAAAGCAAAACCAAGTAGGGCCACCCAAAAGGCTGGAAAATTGCTGTTGCCAAAGACCACATAATAAAGAATCATTAAAAGAAGAACCATAGGAAGTCCCTGAAGAATCTTAATATACCAGTCCACAAAGATTAACAGACTCTTTCCACCTTTTCTCTTTAAAGAAAAGATTCCAAAACCCAGAAGAGTTCCAAAAAAGGCAGATAATACTGTAAGAAGAATGGTGTTGATCAGGCCTTTTACAATCAATTTCCATCTTTCTTCACGAATAAATGTTTTCTGAAAGCTTTCCACGATTTTATCAATAAAATTAGTTTCTTCTTTTTGTGAATCATCCTCATTCTCTATTCCAAATACTTTAAGATTCTTTCGATTGGCAATGGGAACCATTTGCTGATGATCATATAGTTCACTATAAAGAACCGTTTCTGCACGTTCCTCTGTATAAGTAATCTGCCCCACAGCCATATCAAATTTACCAGCAACCACTCCAGGGATACTTCCGGAAGGATCTACCATGGTAATCTCCATGGCATAACCTCGACTTCGGCAAAAATCTGCTGCAACATCAATGTCCATGCCGGCCGGTTCTCCATTTAAAATATAGGCATATGGCTCTGCTGTAGAATTCGCCGCAATACGAATCCTTCCTTTGCTTCCTTCTGTTGGAATTTCTACCGGCTCTTTCTCATAGCTTGTTTTCCAATAATCGCCAATTTCATTCAGTTTTCCATTTTCTTCTATCTCACTAAGATACTGGTCATACTCTTTTTTCAGACTTTCTCCCGTGGAATTCATGGCAAAAACTGCCCCGGTATCAATATCCTTGAGAGAAATATTCTCCAAGGCTATCAAATCTGGGTGACTATCTTTAATAAGGCCAAAAGCAACCGTAGAAGCAGTAAAAAAGTCAATTTTCTTTTCTTCTAATGCAAGAATCATATCCGTATATGCATTATAAAACAAAAACTGTACATCATTGATACTTTTTCCAATGATATCATCTTGAGGAGTTCCAACCATGACTCCAGCCGTTCTGCCAGCAAGATCTTCCGCGCTTAACGTATCGACGCTTTCTCCAGCCCAAACTTCCATGGTTTTCAGACTTCCCATGAAAAAGAGGGCAAAAATCAAAATAAACAGCCACCATCTTTTCTTATGCATTCCTTCACCTCATCCAATCCGTTTTTCATCTTTTTATAAAATAGAATCCGTTATAATTTTTAAAAAGATAAGGACCTATCATGGCATAAATCAAGGCGATATGTTTTCTCAACCAACCTTTTTCTATCCCATGATAAGTCCTTATCATTATTATTAGGGATTGTTTCTGAAAAATCAAGATTTATTTTGTAAAATCAAATCCCTTAACAGCAATAATTTCTGCGCCACCGTTTAAGTCACTATATATTTTTTGCATTTACAATTTTTTCATATAGAGAAAGGATATCACCCATTATCTCATCCGGGTACTCATAGTCTGCTGTGTGCAGTGCCGGGGTCACCTCACCAGCTCCCACACCGAACATGGCTCCTTTTGTCTTTTGAAGATAGTAGCCAAAGTCCTCAGACCAACGATTAGCTTCCTCTAGATGTCTTACAGAAAGACCAGCTTTTTCCGCGCATTCCTCGATGAAAGAAACACTTTTTGCATCATTCTCCGTGGCTGGAAATGGTTCTTTTTCCTCATAGGAGAATTCCAATTCATACTCTTTGGCCAATTCCTCTGCTTTTCGTAAAATATCCTCTAACAGAGACAGAAATTCCTCTTGATATTCCCCGCGAACAGTTAATCGAAGACCCCCCTCAGAAGCTGACACACCATAAGCATCGCTACCCAATTCAATTCCAATGACCGTAGATAAAATCATCCCTTTCGATGGTTTTTTCAAACGTTCATCGGTGAAAAGAATCAGTTCGGATATGGTTAATGCTGGATTTTTTCCCTTTTCCGGATAAGCTGCATGGGATGGACTTCCGGTAAATGTTAAGCTAAGCCCTGTGGAAGCACAGGCAAAGGTATGGTCCAAAAGAAGAATTTCACCCATGGCATATCCTGGGATATTGTGGTAAGCATAGATCTCCTGGATTCCTTTTTCCTCAATGAGACAACTACACATTTCTCCGCCTTCCCCTCTCTCCTCTGCCGGTTGGAAAATCAGATAAACTTCATTGGGAATCTCCATTTGCTCAAGAAGAAGAGCAAAGCCCGCCAGACTGGCACTATGTCCATCATGGCCACAATAATGACCAGGCAGACCATCTGCGCCCTCAACGGCATCAAAATCTGCACGGATTCCTATGATCCTTTCTGGGCATGAATTCTGATTCGAAGCTTTCTTTACCGCATAAAACCATAGGCCACAATCAATTACCCTAAGTTCTGTATTCTCTTTTAAAAAGTCCATCAATGCCTTTTTTGTTTTCGTCTCTTTTAAGGAAAGCTCCGGAATGGTATGAAGGTACTTACGGAGATCTTTCGCTTTTTCAATGATAGTATTCATATAAAATTTCAATCCTTTTGTCTGATAAAAATATATATCATTATATCAAAAGCTTTTTAAATTGCATATATATATAACTAGAGCTGCCACATTCGTGACAGCCCCTCTTAAACTTACATTTCCTTTTATTTATCTGCAGAAACACGGATGCTTCCGTAAGCAGTTTCTTCAAAATGACTTCCAAAGAATACTTCCATCAAATGAATTAAATCCATGATATCTTTCACACCTGCTGTTTCATAGCAAGAATGCATAGCAAGCTGTGGAAGACCGATATCAACACAGTTCATGGATACCTGAGCCATAGCAAGGTTACCAAGTGTGCTTCCACCAACTTTATCAGAACGATTTGCAAAATACTGTAATGGAACGCCTGCACGGTCAGCAAGTTCTCGAGCGATTGCCATACTCATGCCATCGCTGGTGTATTTCTGTCCGGCGTGGGATTTGATTACAATTCCTTCGTTCATGTAGTTGCAATTGTTCACATCGGTATATTCTGGATGATTTGGGTGTACGGCATGTGCATTGTCAGCACTGAACATGAAACTGGATGCTACGGCACGGTGGAAATCTTCTTCGTCTTTGCTGATGCCCATGGCGATGCGATGCATGACATCATAAAGGAATGTGGATGCAGCGCCCTGTTTTGTGCCAGAACCAACCTCTTCGTTATCGAAGAAAGCAGCGATATTTACAGAATTCTCACTTTTTGCTTTTAAGAAACCTTTTAAAATGGTGAATACACACTGCTGATCATCCAGTCTTCCGGATGCAATGTATTCCTCATTTCGTCCCCAAACGGTAGCTTTCTGACGAATATAAAGGAAAAGATCACTGCCTAAAATCTTTTCTGGAACAACTTCTAATTCTTCCGCAACTAAATGTTTTAAAACATCTTCTTCCGTTTCTCCACCTAATACTGGTAACATATCCACCTGCTTATTATAGGATGCCTTATCGTTAACTTCACGGTTCATGTGAATTGCAACGCTAGGAATCATTAATAGATCTTTATCGATTGCAATGAGGTGAGAAGCAACAGTATCCTCTTCTTTTACTAAAACACGGCCGGCGATGGATAATGGACGATCCATCCATGTGGAGCAGATCATACCACCGTAACCTTCTGTATTCAATCTTGTATATTTATTTCCTGTGCGTAATTCTGCATTTTCTTTGATGCGGAAGCATGGGGAATCGGTATGAGCTGCCGCTACATTAAAACTGTAGTTTTCAAGATTGCTACCCATACGAAATGCTAAAATACTAGAGCCATTACGGCAAACAAAATAATCATGGCCAGCTTCTAAATTCCATTTTCTACTCTCAAGAAGTTCCTCATAACCTTCTGCCAATAAAATGTTGCGGACAGAATCACAGGTATGGTAAGCGGTAGGATTTCCATCAATAAAGGAGAGCATTTCTTTAATCTCATTATGTACCATTTTTATACCTCCATAGCAACAATGGCTGCCGTAAAACGACAGCCTTTGTATCTTTATTCTTTAAAAATATTATGCTTTTTTCTGCTGAGATGCTGCAATTTTAGGGAGAATTACTCCGAGTGCTGTAAGAATAACAGGTGTGATTACATTCAGTGCAAATGTAAATGGATCTGCATCATACATACCAAGAATACAGCATGCTGCGGTTACTAAGAAACACCAGCAGCCAAAGAAATTGGCAATTGCCTGGCTCTTAACGAAACGGTATTCTGCAGGGATAGTATTAAAATGTTTACGGAGTGCAATATAAGCTGCAAATACCCATAAGTAACGAAGAGGCATACATACGGAATTCAGTTTTGTGAGCTGACGAAGAACTGCTGCTGCGCCAGGTACGAAGGACTGAATCAGAATAATGGAACCGGAAAGAATGGCAACCATCTTGATACCATTGGAATGTACACCATATTTATTTGTTTTCTGTAAACCAGTAGGGATGAACTGTTTTGTATGTTCATTATCAAGAAGCATACGTAATGGAGCATCAATACTAAGTACGAGAATAGCAAACTGGCTGATTACGTTACATAATGCATAGATAACCATAAATAAATCACCAAGGTGATAGTACTGTCCTAATTTCTGGAATGCCCAGTACGCACTGTTTGCTGCATAAGAGTTGAAGCTTTCTGTACTTTCGTTGATGACAGCCGGATCAAACATTTTGCTCATGGCAACTGTACCAAGAATCGCACAAATAACAACCATGCCCGCTAAAGCGATCATACCTTTTGGGAAGCCTTTACTAGGGTTTTCAACCTTATTTACATAAGGGGAAATCTTTTCACAACCACCTACGGCAAATACCAGGATAGAAAGAGATGTGAAATATGCCACATTGAATTCAGGAATTAAAGCTTTGAAGCTAAGATTCATAGGCACATAGTTTGCGGTTGGATTGATTGCAGGTGCTGCAAACATCATTAAAATATAAAGAAGTGACATTACAAAAGTACAAGTACCTGCTACTGTCAGCATCTTTTTCAATGGATTTAAGCCACGGCTGGCCATGAAACAACCAAGAATTAATACTACAAATGTTGCTAACTGAACATAGATTGTTGGGAATGAATCGTAAGTTTCTGCATTACGGAAAAATGCCCAGCTTGCTGCTTTTAAGAAGCCACTACCCTTGCTGGCAATGTAAGTGATATGACATGCCCAATAAGTCCAGCCTGCATAATAAGCAACCTTAGGTGTTGTTGTTTTGAAAAGCCAGGAACTAACGCCACCACCTTCATTTTTGAATGCGGATCCTAATTCACCTACCATAAGCGCATATGGAATAAAATATAAGGCGAACATTGCTACCCAGCTAATGATTACCTGCATTCCGTTAAAATAAACGAAACCATTGGTAATGTTACCGAAGCCCCAAACTGTTGAAAATGCCATAAAGGCCAGGGCCGTCCATTTGATTTTACTTTCTTGTTTCTCTCCCACTAGTAAAACCCTTCCTTTCATTTATTAAGCCGTACCTATAAAAATCATAATTATAAGTACGGCTTCACTAATTTATCATAAGTATATTTAAAAATCAATAAGTTGGAAGGTATATTCTACTAGAGAGCAAATAGAATTCTACTCACAAGAAAATCTAATTTTCATTTATCTGTTCCCTGTAATATCACTTTAATTGCAAGAAGTGCTCCAATTATCAAAAATTATTGATCTTTTGTTTTTGCCTGGAAAGTCAAGGTAAAGACAATTCCTTTCATCACACTACTGATGGTATAAGCCCACCAGATTCCATTGAGTCCCAAAGGTGTTCTCATCAAAAGAAATGCGATTGGAATACGAATTGCAGTTAAGGTAACAGAGATGATACTGCTAAGCTTGGTCTGTCCAAGTCCACACAAAGCTCCCGAAGTTACAATTTCCGCCATCATAAATGGTTCCGATAAACCAATGATGATCAGGTAAGCAACGGAAAAAGCTATGGCTTTTTCCTCATGGAAGAAAACACTGGAAATTGGCCTTGGCAAAAACAAAAAGGCAAGGAAAACAAGCAGACCCCATGCAAAGGAAGTAAGCAGTGCAAATCGATAGCCTTTTCGAATTCGATCGTATTCTTTTGCCCCATAATTCTGACCACAGAAAGAATTAATAGCAGCGGAAAATCCATCGGCAGTATTCCATGAGATAGACTCAATCTGCCCACCAACTCTGGAAACTGCAAAAGCTTCTGGTCCAAAATTTGAAATAAATCTTGTAAGAATCATGGAGATAAAACAATATACCATGGATTGAATGGATGCAGGAGTTCCGATTTCAATGATTCTTTTATACTCTTCCGAGTGACATGGTCGAAAAAAGTTCTGATTCTGAAAAACTTTTGCTTTCGTCTTCCTGCTATTCATCCTTACACATAAAATAATTGATACAAGCAGCTGCGAAAAAACAGTGGCTACCGCCGCACCCACTGCTTCCATCCTAGGAAATGGTCCAAGTCCTAAAATCAACAATGGATCTAAAATCATATTCAAAACCAAACCTAAAAAGTTTGCCACCATGGGAGTTTTCGAATCCCCATCGGCAGTATAAAGGCCAGTCAAAGTGAAATTCAAAAAGCTGAATATGATCAAACCACAGGTAATACGCATATAGCGATAAGCAACATGAATGGCCAATTCATCATTCAAATGAAAAAATGCCACCAGCTGTTTTGTAAACACGAAAGATATCCCACCAAAAATCAATCCAAAAAGAAAAATGAGATGAATCGCTACTCTGGTGTAATTTTTGGCTTTTTCTTCCTCGCCGGCACCCAAAGACTGGGCGGTCAATACTTGTCCACCCATTCTAGGCAAAGTGGCAAAACCATTGGCAAGCCACATATACATGCCGCCAACACCAACCCCTGCAACTGTTTTGGCTCCTAAGGTACCGACCCAAGCCATATCGCAGATGTTATAAAGGGTTGCTAAAAAGGCAGACGCCATAATCGGAATGGCCAGATTCAGGATGGTTTTTACAATGGGTCCTTTTGTCAATTCCATAATTTATCGGTTTCCTCTTACTTTCTCTCTATTTTTTTATTATAAACATATTCTATCATAAAAACATTCCATACTACACAGAATATGAAATGTTTTATAAACAAGTCTGTTATTTCTTATTTCATCACAATCCGATTTGTGATAGAATAGGAAGAAATGTTGTAAAAATGCAATATGAGATAGAAAAAAATTCAGAAAGTAGGATAAATCTATGAAAAAGAAAGTATATATTGACGGACAGAGTGGAACCACTGGTCTTCAAATTTATGAAAGAATCGGTGCTCGTGACGACTTAGAGCTTCTTAGAATTGATGAAGATAAAAGACATGATCTGGAGGAAAGAAGAAAATTCTTAAACAGTGCCGACATCGTATTCTTATGCCTTCCGGATGCAGGTGCCAGAGAAGCCGTTTCTTTAATTGACAACCCAAATGTACGCGTCATCGATGCATCCACAGCACACAGAACTAACCCAGACTGGGTTTACGGCTATCCGGAATTATCCAAGGAACAGCGCCAGGCCATCCGTGATGGTAAACGTATCGCAAACCCTGGATGTCATGCAACTGGCTTAATCTCCATCACTGCTCCACTGGTGAAAATGGGAATCCTTCCAAAAGATTATCCTGTTACATGCTTCTCTTTAACCGGTTATTCCGGTGGTGGCAAAAAAATGATCGCCGATTATGAAGCAGATGATAGAGCAGAAAAACTCTCCGCACCTGGAATCTATGGCCTTACTTTAAAACATAAACACGTTCCTGAAATGACAAAAATGACCGGTCTTAGCCAGGCTCCTGTTTTTCTTCCTGTGGTTGACGATTATTACAAAGGAATGGCTACTACAATCATGCTGCAGAATCGTCTCTTACCAGGACAGCCAAGTGCCAAAGAAATCTGTGAAAAATTAGCAGATTACTATAAAGACGAACATTTTGTAACCGTACTTCCATTTGAAGAAGCACGTCCTACCATCTATGCCAACACCTTAGCAGGCACAAACCGTTTAGAAATCGCGGTATGTGGTAACGAAGACCAGACTACTGTAACTGCACTTTTTGACAATCTTGGAAAGGGTGCTTCCGGCGCTGCCGTTCAGAATATGAACATCATGCTTGGTTTGGACGAAACCATCGGGTTAGAATAAAGATATAAAAGCTGCATTCCCATGAATGCGGCTTTTTGTTTACAATTCTAATCACTGAAAAAATGTGATATTTGTGTTATAATTGAGTTATCTATATGTTTATTCGAGGGGGACTATATATGGAATTCAAAAAATGGGTAGCATGTTGGGGTTGTGGAACTTCCATCACCAACCAAAAAGAAGCTCGTTATGCAAAAGATTTGACTTTAAGATATCCGATTCGTATGTGTTTTTCTGGTAACGCACTTCGTTTTCGCTTCACAAATGTTACAGGAAAAGAAGATGTCACCTTACGTGCTTCTGTAGCCAAATGGTCAGCTGATGGCATACCTACGGAAGATAAGGGAACACACACTCTCCATAGTAAAATGCTGGAAAGCTATGATATTGGTAGTTTTCGTCCGGAAAAATATGACACTGGTGATTCCAGACTGGAATGGTACGATGAAGACAGTATCATTAATTTGGCCACTTGCACGTCCATCACATCCGCTGGAGAGGAAATATTTACCATCCCTGCCGGTGAAGAGCTGGAAAGTGATGCCATCTCATTTGATGTAACTGCCGGAGAAACGGTAATCGTAAGCATCTATCTTCCTACTTACACAGATATGAATGCCGGAGTTTTAGTGACTGGTCCTTTGTCATCCGGCTACTACAGTTATGGAAATTATGAAAAATCAGCACAGCTTCCTACCAATCTCACAAGACATACCAACTGGTTTTATTTCTTAAATACCATTGATATTTATACCGAAGAGTGTAACCATGCTCTCGTTTGCTTCGGTGATTCCATCACGGCTCAGTCCTGGCCAGACTATCTGGCACTTCGTGCATGGAAGGAAGGCTATCATAATGTTTCCATCATTCGAAGAGCGGTAAGTGGAACCCGAATCCTTCGTCAGTATCACTGCATCACTTACGCAGCATATGGCTTAAAAGGTGAGCGAAGATTTCCTCTTGAAATCAACACTGCCGGAGCAGATACTGTAATCTTACAGCATGGTATCAACGATATCATCCATCCGGTCGGTGTGGAATCCAATCGCTTCCGCCCAATGTCCGATCTTCCAACTGCAGATGAAATGAAAGAAGCAGTAAAAAACATTTATATTGCCCAGGCAAGAGAATTGGGTCTTAAAGTTTGGGGAGGCACCTTACTTCCAATTCTTGGTTGGAGAACCTTCGCTGATTTCCGTGAAGAAATCCGATTAAATTATAATGACTGGCTTCTTCATACGGATCTTTTAGATGGCTGTATTGATTTTGGAAAAGCTTTACAGGATGAAAAAGAACCACGTGCTTTTGCACCAATCAATGATAGTGGAGATCATCTTCACCCAAGCGAAGAAGGTTATAATGCCATGGCTATGGCAGTACCTGCAGAATTATTAAAATAGAAGATTTAAAGGGGTTGTCGCAATAAAGCGGCTTTCGAATGTCCCTGAAAATCGCTGAAGACTGACCGAAAGGGCAAAGGATTTTTGA
>JAUNNI010000153.1 GCA_030531555.1 Eubacteriales bacterium
ACCGATATGCAAGAGGTGTGAGGAGAGTGCATACCGGTGATGAAGCTATATTTTGATTTCTGAATATATGTGTTCGTGAGAGATAAAGATTAATCTGCAATAAACTCTGCAGTTCGATCAAGCATATTGATGCGAACCTTTCCTTTTTTGCCATCTACTTTTGTAAATGGAAGAATCTCATATTTGGCTTTTTCAAGAACCTTGCCAGGATCATCGATATCGCCGATTACATTAATCTGTTCTACTCCCATCATTAACTGGCGGCGAACATTTTTTACCATCAGGCGGTCGTAACGCTCGCAAGCTTTTTCTGCTTTTTTTACATTTTCTGGATCTTCAAAATACTCTTTGATCCAATTTTCCAAATTATTAATTTCAATCATAAAGAAACCTCCAATATATACGGCATTTCTATGCAATTAATAGCAACTCCAATATTTATAGATAATTATAATATAGGAAAAAAAGGAAAGATGGGAATATATTTCATATAAAATGGTAAAAAGAATACTAGGCAAAAAAACGGGTAAATATTTGTTGTTTGAATAAACTAATTGATGACAACTTTTTTCTTTTTGCCATATATAAAATATTGTTTTTACAAAAAAAGATAGGTGTTATTTTATGTTTTTGTAAAAATAGACGAAAAAAAGTGGAAAAATAACATTGGATAATTGCAGATTCTACAATGAGATATTCCTAACGAATCGTTGGAAAAAAATAGTATAATTTTGGATAGATGAAAGCTCAGTGGTGGTTGATTTACAGGACATTAAGGTGCAAGCTGTTACATTTTTTGGGCCTGACCCGCCCGTTGGTTGATTTTTAATGTATCAGTGAAAAGCACTATTTATGAGTTATCATCTCTATGATCATTTTATTTATTTAAGGGCGCGCTGACTGCGCGTAGTAAAAGGAGGAAAATGTAAATGATAGCAAAGGGATTTACAGAGCCAACCGCACGTGTTAAAGCTTTAAAAGCAGAAGTTGTTAATGCAGTACCAGAAGTAGAACCATACAGAGCCGTACTTATCACTGAATCTTATAAAGAAACAGAAGGTATGCCAGCTGTTATGAGAAGAGCAAAAGCTAACGAAAAGATTTTCAACAATCTTCCAGTTGTAATTCGTGACAACGAATTAATCGTTGGTGCTCTTTCCGTAGCTCCTCGTTCTACAAACCTTTGTCCAGAATTCTCTTTTGACTGGGTAGAAAAAGAATTCAAAACAATGGCAACTCGTATGTGTGACCCATTCGTAATTACAGAAGAAACAGCTGAAATTCTTCACGAAGTATTCAAATATTGGAATGGTAAAACAACAAGTGAATTAGCTACATCTTACATGAGCCAGGAAGCTCTTGACTGCCAGGCTGGTGGCGTATTCACAGTTGGTAACTACTACTTTGGTGGTATTGGACACGTTTGTGTAGACTACGGCAAAGTTCTCGCTAAAGGTTTCAAAGGCGTTATTGCAGAAGTAGTTGAAGCAATGGGCAAACTTGATAGAAATGATCCAGAATACTTACAGAAGAGAACATTCTATGAAGCAGTAATCATCTCCTACAACGCAGCGATCAATTTCGCTAAGAGATACAGCAAAAAAGCAGCTGAAATGGCAGCTACATGTACAGATCCTAAGAGAAAAGCTGAATTACTTCAGATCGCAGCTAACTGTGACCGTGTTCCAGAAAATGGTGCTAGAAACTTCTACGAAGCTTGCCAGTCCTTCTGGTTCGTTCAGGCATTAGTTCAGATCGAAGCTAATGGACATTCCATTTCTCCAGGACGTTTCGACACATATATGTGGCCATACCTTGAAGCAGACAAAGATATCGATCCTGAATTCGCTCAGGAACTCGTTGACTGTATCTTCGTATTATTAAACCATGTAAACAAAACTCGTGATGACGTATCTGATCAGGCATTCGCTGGATACGCTGTATTCCAGAACCTTGGTGTAGGTGGACAGACAGAAGACGGTCTTGACGCTACTAACCCAGTATCCTACATGTGTATGGACGCAGCTGCACACGTTAAATTACCAGCTCCTTCCTTCTCCGTACGTATTCACAACCAGACTCCAGACGAATTCTTACTTCGTGCTTGCGAACTTTCCAGAATCGGTCTTGGTGTTCCTGCTTTCTACAATGACGAAGCTATCATCCCAGCTCTTTGTAACCGTGGATTAACATTAGCGGACGCTCGTAGCTACTGTATCATCA
>JAUNNI010000081.1 GCA_030531555.1 Eubacteriales bacterium
CCGTATTTTCGGACTATCTTGCTATAGTCCGAAGTATTGGGAATGTTTTAATTAACCCTTTTTTAAAAATCATCGTATAATATATATGTAAGCGGATGGTAGCTGTCTTACAGCGAAATTAGTCTTTATTATTTTAAGGAATTAACATCATATATAAAATATTGGTATTGGAAAGGAGATTTATTATGAAATATTCAATTGAAGGTGGAAATTTACCTGTACTTAAAGTATTACTGGAAAAAGGCGAAAGTATTGAGTGTGAAGCAGGTGCAATGGCCTGGATGGATGATGAGATTGAAATGAAAACACAGGCAGGCGGATTTGGAAAAGCACTTGGAAGAATGTTCACAAAAGAGAATGCATTCATGAATACCTATTATGCCAAACAGGCTGGAGAAATCGCATTTTCATCCAAATTCCCTGGATCTATCCTTGCAGTTCCAATCACACCGGGCAATGGACTGATCGTACAGAAAGGTTCCTTCCTTGCCTGTGTTGGACAAATTGAAAGTGAAGTATATCTCCAGAAGAAGATTTCAGGTGGTATCTTTGGGGGAGAAGGTTTCCTGATGAGAAGATATTCCGGAAATGGAATTGTATTCCTTGAAATCGACGGATCTGCCCATGAATATGAGATTCCGGCAGGAGATTGCAAGATCATTGACACTGGCTATGTTGCATCCATGTCTGAAAGCTGTAAAATGGAAATCCGATCAATCAAAGGAGTAAAAAATGTACTCTTTGGAGGAGAAGGTTTGTTTAATACTGTAGTTTACGGACCAGGAAAAATCACTCTTCAGAGCATGCCAATTGCATCGACTGCCATGCAGCTCTATGCCTATATGCCACACGGATCTAATTAAATTATCAATATAATATCAAGGAAGGGGTTGTCTCAGGACAGCCCCTTTTTCAATGGGAAGAGAATCTACTCTTGATTTTTTAACAATTTGTGATAAAGTAGGAAATATATTATTAACAGTTTGTTATAAAGTCAGAAGGAGCTTCTTTATGCATGCCAATCACGAAAGAGAAGAAAGTAGGAATAATCTTTATGATTTTAATCAATCTGGTAATTTTGACAGACCGTATGTTTCGGTTGACATATTAATTTTTGCTACGGATGTCAGTCGGTCTTCTTTAAAGATTTTATTACATCGTAGGAAAGAGGAACCATTTTCTGGATGCTGGAGCTTTCCAGGGCGATTTGTCGATGTCAATGAATCGGCCTATGTGGCAGCTTGCAAAGAATTACAGGAACAAATGGGTCTTGAGAAAGGCAATGTATATCTGGAACAGCTTTATACCTTCACACAGCCTGACCGAGATCCTCGTATGAGAGTTATTGATATCGCTTATATGGCATTGTCACCATCGATTGTTGTACATAAAGATCCGGGCGATGGTGAGGCTTTATGGTTTGATGTGAAGATGACCGATGAGATGATTTCTTTAACGAATACGGAAAAGGGCATAAATATATGCTATGATCTGGAAATCAACCATTTTCGAAATGGAAAGATTCAGGTGACTGGCGCTGTACCGACACCAAAGACAGAAGAGAAATTTGCTTTTGACCATGCAGAGATACTCTATCAGGGAATCCGCCGTTTGCGTAGCAAGATTCTCTATACTGATGTATTATTTAATCTTCTGCCGAAACAGTTTTTGATGAAAGACATCATGGATGTCTATTCCCTCATCATGGGGAAGGAAGTTTATCAGCAGCAGATCAAGAGATTGTATAAGGATTATCTCTTGCAGGTGGATGAGTACAGAGAAGGATTTGGTCGACCAAAGAAATTATATGAATACCGACCATAGAATATCAGGGGGATAGAAAATTATGAAACAGATTATCAACAGTTTATTGGAAACCGATATGTATAAATTGTCCATGGGACAGGCAATCTATCATCAGTTCAGTGATTATAAAACAACATGGACATTCAAATGTAGAAATACGGATGTACATTTCACTGCAGAGATGGTGGAAGAGATCCGCAATCAGATTAAACTTTTCTGCGGATTACATTTTAAAGAAGAAGAATTGGAGTATTTAAATAAGATTCGCTGGATCAAAGGATCCTATGTTGATTTCTTAAGACTTTGGAAGCCTAATTTCCAGGATTTTACCATCACAGATGAGGCAGAATGCGGATTGGCCATCGAGGCAGCGGGAACATGGCTTAACACTTCCATGTATGAGATTCCGGTTCTTGCCATTGTAAATGAAGTGTATTTCCATATGGCTTACAATTATGAAGAACTCTTACAGAGTTTTGAAGAAAAACTGGATGAGAAGATCGAATGGTTAGAAAGTGGCAAATACCATCTTTCCAATTTCAGTGAGTTCGGCTTACGCCGTCGTTTATCATCGGAGGCACAGGAGATGGCAGTTCAGAAACTTAGTAATGCTAAGTTCTGCGATTCCACATTTGTTGGAACCTCCAATGTCTATCTGGCAAAGAAATTCGGTATTTCTCCAATCGGAACCATGGCCCATGAATGGATCATGTGTGTTGGTCAGGGAAATCATAAACACAACCCATCCTACTCCAACTGGTATGCCCTTGATTTCTGGGTAAAAGAATATGGAGTATTGAATGGTACTGCTTTAACAGATACCATCACAACAGATTGCTTCCTTCGTGACTTCCAGCTGACTTATGCCACATTATTTAGCGGTGTTCGTCATGATAGTGGTGATCCAAAGGCATGGGGGGACAAGATGCTTGCCCATTACGAAGAACTTGGGATCAATCCGAAAAATAAAACATTACTCTTCAGCGATAGCCTGACTTTTGAAAAAGCAAATGCATTATTGAATTACTTCAACGGTAGATGTAATGTGGCTTTTGGAATCGGAACTTATATCAGCAATGATACTTGTGTACCTGCGCTTAATATCGTTATGAAGGTTACAAAGTGTAATGGTATGGATGTTGCTAAGATCTCTGACGATCCTGGTAAAGGAATGTGTAAGAATGAAGAATACATCCACTATCTGCAGAGATGCCTTGACTGGCGTATGGCAAATGACAAATAAAGAATGATAATAACAGAGGACTTTAGGGTAAAAACTAGGCCCTCTGTTTTATATTGTGTACAAAAAAATATACTAATGTCTTAGGATATTTTTTTGAAATATACATTATGGGGTATGTGAAAATGATTTTTTCTATGCTAGAATAACTCCAACAACTAATAATTTCAGAAGGTGCCAGTTTATTTGGTGAAAAGGGAAACGGGTGAAAAGCCCGTGCGAACTCGTCACTGTATGCAGTTACATATGATGTCAACGAAGATTTGGTTCTTGAGCCACTGTTTTAACATGGGAAGGCGACATCATCTCACTTCTGCGAGCCAGGAGACCTGCCTGCTGATTGTTACATTTTGTTTTAAACGAGAGGAGACACAAAATGAGAAAAAGATTTCTTACCCTTGCATGTATTACTGCATTAACCTGTTCTATGTTAGCAGGATGTGGTAGTAGTAAACCAGAAACTCAGACCCCAGCAGAAACAACAACAGAAGCAGCTGCTGAATTAAGCGATCAGGAAAAAGCAGATGAAGTTGCAGCATTGATCGATGCCATCTATGTTCAGGAAAGAACAGATGAGACAGACGCACAGTGTGAAGCAGCAAAAGCAGCTTGGGATGCATTGACAGACGAACAGAAAGAAATGGTAGAAGGCGAAGAGGCAGATCCAGATTACTTCGGTAGAGATACTGGTGATGCTTCCTTAGATGATCCTGCAAATGCAGATGAAATCGGTGAAAATGAACTTTTAGTAGTTAGTTTCGGTACTTCATTCAACAGCAGCCGTGTAGATGACATTTCCAGTATTGAAAAAGCTTTAGCAGCAGCGAATCCAGACTGGTCCGTAAGAAGAGCATTTACTGCTCAGATCATCATCAACCACATTCAGGCTCGTGAAGGTGAAAAGATTGATAACATGCAGCAGGCATTAGACCGTGCAGTAGCAAATGGTGTTAAAAACCTTGTTGTTCAGCCTACTCATTTAATGCATGGCGCAGAATATGATGAATTAGTGGAAGCTCTTGATGCTTACAAAGATAAATTCGAAACAGTTAAAGTTGCAGAACCATTACTTGGCGAAGTTGGTGAAGATGCAACCGTAATTAACGATGACAAAAAAGCAGTTGCTGAAGCAATCACAGCAGAAGCTATTGCAACAGCAAACTATGAAAGCACAGATGCCGCTGCAGAAGATGGAGTTGCATTTGTATTCATGGGTCATGGTACATCCCATACAGCAAAAGTTAGTTACAGCCAGATGCAGACTCAGATGAACGAACTTGGTTACAAGAACGTATTCATCGGTACTGTAGAAGGTGAACCAGAAGAAACTGCTTGTGAAAATGTAATTGAAGCAGTAAAAGCTGCTGGCTACAAGAAAGTAATCCTTCGTCCACTTATGGTTGTTGCTGGTGACCATGCAAACAACGATATGGCAGGCGATGATGATGATTCCTGGAAGAGCATGTTCGTTGCTTCTGGTAACTTTGATAGCGTAGACGCTCAGATTGCAGGTCTTGGTGGAATCAAAGCAATCCAGGATATCTATGTTGCTCATTCCGCAGCAGCAATCGCTGGAGAATAATCTGATAAACACGAGGGAACAAATATGAAGAAAAAATTATTGACTTTATTGTGTGCTACTGTGATGTCCTGTGCACTTCTTACCGCTTGCGGAAGCAATGATAGCAAAGCACCAGCAGAGGTGACAACAGAGGCGGTGGCAGAAGCTGCCAATACTTTGGAAGACGGCATCTATGATGCAGACTTTAATACAGACAGTGGTATGTTCCATGTCAATGAAGCTTGTGAAGGGAAAGGCACTCTTACTGTAAAAGATGGCCAGATGACCATTCATATTAGCCTTGCATCCCAGAAAATTGTAAATCTCTACCCAGGTCTTGCAGAAGATGCACAGAAAGAAGGTGCAGAGATTTTACAGCCATCTGTTGATGAAGTGACTTACAGCGATGGAACAACAGAAGAAGTATTTGGTTTTGATGTGGCAGTTCCAGCATTAGATGAAGAATTCGATCTTGCATTGGTTGGAACAAAAGGTACTTGGTACGATCATAAAGTTAGTGTTTCTAATCCAGTTCCACAGGAATAAGATTTTCAGATCAGACTCGAGGCATTTTTAGCCTCGAGTCTTTATCTATAGAGATTTTTTTGATACCGATTTATTGAGGATGATTTGATAAGGTTTGTGGAACAAGGGAGGACAAAAGATGACGAAGATGATAAGAAGGATGTTCCTGACAGGATGCTTGATCTTAATTTTTCTGCTATCTGCTTGTGGTGGAAAAGGGTCTGACAATGGGTCTGCAGATCAGGGAAGCTTGAAGGATGGAACGTATGAAGTTTATGTGGATATGGAGGGCGGATCAGGAAGAGCAAGTATCACATCTCCAACGGAACTTCAGGTAAAAAATGGGCAGATGACTGCCAGAATTGAGTGGAGCAGCAACCACTATGATTATATGATTGTGGGGGAGGAGAAATACCTTCCAACCAACACAGAAGGAAATTCGGTTTTTGAGGTTCCAGTTGCTGCGTTAGATCAGACAATCGATGTGGTGGCAGACACCACAGCCATGAGTACGGCTCATGAGATTGCTTATAAATTGACATTTTCCATGGAAGAGGACAATGAGGGGGAAGAAAATGTGGATTCTGCATCCCCAGACAGGACAAAGGGGTTGAATCAGGCTTTGGATCCTCAGACAATCAGCAAAGAGCTGACTTTTGATCATTCCATGGAGTTACAATATGCAAAACATTTTAAAGTTGACTATTATCAGGATGGATATGCGCTGATTCAGATTACGGATGAGGGGGCCTTCCTCATGGTTCCAGAAGGCAAGGAAGTACCGGGAGATCTTTCTTCAGAAATCCGTATTATTCAGCAACCGATCCATAATGTTTATTTGGTAGCATCTGCGGTTATGGATATGTTCCGTTCCATCGATGCCTTAGACCAGATTCGTTTTTCTGGTACCAAAGAAGATAAATGGTATATTCCAGAAGTCGTTGCAGCAATGAAATCAGGAAATATGCTCTATGCAGGTAAGTATTCTGCACCAGATTATGAGAAGATCATGGCAGAAAAATGCAATCTGGTCATTGAGAATACAATGATTTATCATACACCTGCAGTAAAGGAACAATTGGAACGTTTTGGTATCTGTGTTATGGTGGACCATTCCAGCTATGAAGAGGAGCCTCTTGGAAGAACGGAATGGGTCAAATTATATGGTCTCTTATCTGGAAAAGAAGAGGAAGCGAAAGAAGCATTTGATGACCAAATCGCAGAATTTGCAAGTATTGATGATCAAAAGAAGGAAAATGCTACGGTTGCATTCTTCTATTTTACAAATGATGGACAGGTAAATGTCAGAAGAAGCTCTGATTATCTTCCAAAAATGATTGAGATGGCAGGAGGAGAATACATTTTCAAGGATCTTGGGGAAGAGGAAGAGAGCGCAGCCTCCACTCTGAGTATGCAGATGGAAGCATTCTATGCAGCAGCTAAGGAAGCAGATTATATGATTTATAACAGCACAACCGTTGGTGAGATTGAGACATTGGCGGATCTTTTAAAGAAAAATGAGTTGTTAAGCAAATGCAAAGCCGTTGAAAATCATCAGGTATTTTGTACTTCTAATAACCTCTATCAGTCTTCTATGGAATTGGGAACCATCATCGGTGATTTCCATAAGATGTTGAAGGGAGATGTTGATACATTAACTTATCTTTATCCACTAAAATAAGGAAAATGATTTATGGAAAGAGAAAAAAAGAGAGAAAAAAATAGATATATCGTTGCTTATGGACTGTTATTTATACTTTTGATTGTTTTAGTGGCGGCCAATCTTTGTATCGGAAGCGTAAATATTCCACTGAAGGATCTTCTTGGAATTTTTCACCTGACAGGAGGCGATATGTCTTCCGTCTATGGAGATATTGTCATGGATATTCGTTTTCCAAGGGCATTGGCAGCAGCAGTACTTGGTGGAGCATTAGCTTTGTCTGGTTACTTGCTTCAGACATTTTTCCATAACCCGATTGCAGGTCCCTTCATTCTTGGAATCTCATCGGGTGCCAAAATGTTTGTGGCGCTTATTATGATCAGTTCCTTTTATGTGGGATTGAAGATTACTTCAGTTACCATGATTGTTGGAGCGTTTATTGGTGCCATGATTTCCATGTTTTTTGTACTGATCATGTCCCGAATTATGAATAATATGTCCATGCTGATTGTCAGTGGAATCATGATTGGATACATATGCTCTGCCATTACGGATCTGCTTGTCACATTTGCAAGTGACAGTGATATTGTCAATCTTCATGATTGGTCCAAAGGTAGTTTTTCCGGCATAAGCTGGAGCAATGTCTATGTGATGTCGCTGGTTGTTGGAGTGACAGTAATCTGGGTATTCTTCCTGTCCAAGCCAATCAGTGCTTATCAGCTGGGAGAATCCTATGCAAGAAATATGGGGGTAAATATCCCTCTGTTTCGTATTCTTCTTGTTTTATTATCCAGCGTGTTATCAGCCAGTGTTACCGCTTTTGCCGGCCCGGTTTCTTTCGTTGGAATTGCAGTACCACATCTTGTAAAAAATCTTTTGAAAACAACGAAGCCAATTTTGATGATTCCGGCATGTTTTCTTGGGGGAGCTGCTTTCTGTCTCTTCTGCGATTTACTTGCAAGAACGATGTTTAGCCCAACGGAGCTTAGTATCAGTACGGTAACTGCCATATTTGGTGCGCCGATTGTTATTTATATCATGATTCGACGGAAAAACCGTCAGGAGTAGGAGTGTGGCATGAAAGAAGAAATGACCAAAAATAATGACATTTATATGCAGACAGACTCTCTTACCGTCGGATATCATGGGGTACCTTTGATCAAAGAGATTGCTCTGGAATTAAAAAAAGGGGAAATCCTTACTTTGATCGGGCCAAATGGTGCAGGAAAAACCACCATTCTAAAAAGTTTAATCCGCCAGCTTGAACCAATCGGTGGAGTGGTTTATCTGGATAAAAATAATGTTCATACCATGAAAAGAGATCTTCTGTCGAAGAAGATGGCAGTGGTTTTGACAGAACGGGTACGCCCGGAAATGATGACTTGTCGTGACATCGTTGCAACGGGTCGTTATCCTTATACCGGTCGGTTTGGTCTTTTGTCCGAAAGGGACCATCAGATTGTGGATGAAGCCATGGAGCTTGTGCATATCAGTGAGCTGGCAGACCGTGATTTCTTAAAAACCAGCGATGGACAGAAGCAAAGAGTCATGCTGGCAAGGGCAATCTGTCAGGAACCAGAGCTGATTGTATTAGATGAGCCAACATCCTTCCTGGACATTCGTTATAAACTGGAATTTTTATCAATCATTCAGGATATGTCCCATGCTAAGGGGCTCTCTGTTATCATGTCTCTCCATGAATTGGATTTGGCGGGGCGTATTTCAGATAAGATTGCCTGTGTAAAAGGAGACCGAATTGACCGTTTTGGCAGTCCGGAAGAGATTTTTACCGATGGATACATTCCTACCCTTTATCATATGACAGTGGGCTCCTATGAGGAGCGTTCTGGGAATTTGGAAATGTGTCCTCCTAAAGGAGAAGTAAAAGTTTTTGTTCTGGCAGGAAATGGGACAGGAACGGATGTCTTTCGTCGCTTGCAGCGGTCGGATACTCCGTTTGCTGTGGGAATCCTGTGGGAAAATGACCTGGATTATCCTTCTGCAAAAGCGCTGGCTGCAGAGGTGGTCTCTGTGAAAGCATTCTGTAGAATTAGCAAAGAAGAGATGGAGAAGGCCAAGGAGTGGATTGACAAAGCAGAGGAAGTAATCTGCACCTTGAATCCTGACCAGGCAGGAGACTTTTATCCGGAACTTAAGGAATTATATCAATATGCAAAAGTAAAAATCGTAGAGCTGCCACATTAATGTGGCAGTTTTTTTGCCTTCCATCTTAATTCTCGACATTTATTCAAAAAAGAATTATAATGTCTCTAAATGGAGGGAAAAGAATGAATCAGAGAATCATCAAGCGAAAAAGCATTCATAATCTTCGTACCTTATGTGGCCTGGAGAATTCCATGGGACAGAAGGTAGGAGCCAATAAATTATACCGAAGCGCAGCACTTGATCAGTTAAATGAAAAAGATGCTGCGTTTTTACGAGAAAAATATCAGATTAAAAAAATCATTGACCTTCGTACCAATGGGGAAATTGAAAAACATCCAAACCTTCATATGGAAAGATTTGAATATGTGCATTTGCCGGTTTTTGGAGAAGCTATTCCGGGAATCAGTCGAGAGGTGGAACCGGGAAGAGCAGATAATTTGAAGGAAGGCATGCTTCCAGATTTAAGAGATATGTATCGGGAACTGGTATCGGACCCGGAATGTATCGAGAATTTTCGAATCATTTTAAAGGAAATTATGAACCACAGAGATGGAGGAATCCTCTGGCATTGTACGGCGGGGAAAGACCGTTGTGGTATGATTTCTGTTTTGATCGAAGCCATGCTTGGCATGAGTCGAAAAACGATTCGGGATGATTATGTGATGACCAATCTGGATTCAAAAAAGACAGCCATAAAGTATTTTCTTTTAATTACGATTTTTAAAAGAGATCTGGCAACCGCAAAAATGGTTTACAGAGCATATCTGGCCCATGAATCCTATCTTTATTCTGCTATGAAAGCCATGGAAGATCTCTATGGTGGAACGCAAAATTATATTACGGATGTATTGAAAATTGATCGAAAAGAAATCCGGGAATTTCGTAAGTATATCCTGGAAATTGACTGAGGATAGATTTGTGAAATAGATTTATAGAATAGATTTGAGAAGGAGAGATAAGATGATCCAGGATATTTATCCACATAAATTAGATAACCAGTATTCCAGCGCCCGCGCGCCACAAGATGATGATAAAGTTTTTTGTTTTTACAATGGGGAATTATTGTTAAAGGAAGAAAATGGCTTTGATCTTCCACAGGTGAAAGATTTTGAGGAAGAAGAATTACAGTATCTGTTTTCCATCGATGAAGAGCCATATTATCTGGCAAAAGGAAGCGAAGAGATGGAAAAAGAAGGCTTCAGCTATACCAATATTCGCTCTTTCACAGATCGTATTAAGAATGCAGATCCTATTGTGTATGGTAGTTTCACCGCAAAACATTTGATGGATTGGTATCGTGATAACCAATTCTGCGGTCGTTGTGGTCACAAAATGAACCATTCGGACAGAGAGCGTGCCATGGTTTGCCCGGATTGTGGCTACACTAGCTATCCAAGAATCATGCCGGCTGTGATTGTTGGTGTGACCAAAGGGGACGAAATTCTTATTACCAAATATCGCACCGGCTTCCGTCATCATGCTTTGATTGCTGGTTTTACTGAAATTGGGGAAACTTTGGAAGAAACCGTAGCCAGAGAGGTTATGGAAGAAGCGGGCGTAAAAGTAAAAAATATCCGTTATTATAAATCGCAACCATGGGGAACCGCCAATGATATTCTGATTGGTTATTACTGTGACGTGGATGGAGATCCTACCATCCATATGGATGATAATGAACTTGGCTATGCGGAATGGACCAAACGAGAAGATATTATTCTACAGCCAAACCGTCTGTCCTTAACCAACGAAATGATGATGATGTTCAAGGAAGGAAAGATCTGATGTCAGAGAGCAATGCAGCATTATTTTTAGAAAAATATCGAGAGATGGAGTATTGTATTCGTAGTAAATACCATCTGGATCATTTTGCATCGGCAGTTGCTTTCCTGGAAAAACATGCAGAGTTTACGGAGATTGAAGAAGATCTGAAATACTGCAGAGAGGTAAGAAATCTGCTGACCCACAAACCCCAGGTTCATAAACAGTATTGTGTGGAACCAAGTTATGAAATGATTGAGCTGATTGAACATGTCATTGAAACGTTGGAAAAGCCGCCGGTAATCATGGATATTGCAGTTCCGGTTTCTAAGATCCTCTATAAAGACTACTCCAGCAATTTTATTGATACGTTAAAAGAAATGAATGAACGATCTTTTGGCAACGTTCCGATCTTGCAGGATGGAATCGTGCAGGGGGTACTCAGTGAGAAGGCTATTGTGAATTTCATTGTTCAAGAAGACCAATTCCACTTGTCAAAAGAATTGACCCTCAATGATATCAAAAATTATCTGTCTTTGGAAAATGATCGAAAGGAATACTATCGTTTTGTGAAAAAGGATTCTTTGATTTCAGAAGTATCAGAGCTTTTCCATGATGGAATCAATAAAGGAGCCAGAATCGGCATGGTCTTTATCACAAAAAATGGACGAAAAGAAGAAAAACTTCTTGGAATCGTCACTGCTTGGGACTTAGCTGCCCGCAAAGAAAAATAAAATCAAAAATCATAATATATAAGCCATATTTTTTGAAAAAGGAGTGCTTTGGCGCATTCATTTTCATGAAATATGGCTTTTTTTGTGCATTATTTATGATTTTTCTGTTATTCCTTGTAGAAAATATGATGAATCGATCATTGACAAAATGATTAGGAAAGACTATTATTTTAAGGTGAACCCATTTGTCAAGACAATTTTTTAAAAAAATTAAGTTGGATTTC
>JAUNNI010000082.1 GCA_030531555.1 Eubacteriales bacterium
AAATCGCGCACAGACATCTTTTTATGTCTGTATAGAATTTAGTTTTTCATTCAACTTAAAAGGAAGGAAAGTAAATATCTATGGAATACAACCATAAGGCACACGCCGTATATCTGTTGACTTACCATATCGTATTTGTCACCAAATACCGCCGTCCCGTGATCACCAATGAGATCGGAAACTATATGAAAAACCACGCAGCCTATCTATGCGGAAGGTTCGAAGGAGAGATGCTCTCCGCAGAAACAGACCGTGACCATATCCACATGCTGGTATCCCTTCCTCCCGATGTGGCACCTTCCAAACTGGTAACCACTTTAAAAACGCAGCTATCGAAAGAAGTGCGTTCCGTTTACCGGGAACAGATAGAAAAACAGCTTTGGGGCGATGCTTTCTGGAGCAGCAGCTATTTCATTGCCACTACCGGGACCACTGTTCTTGAAAATGTAAAGCAGTACATAGAAAGTCAGAGAACGGAAGAACACAAGAGAAAATATGAGAAAACAGGAAGATATTCCAAAAAGAAAAACCTGTGATCATTGAATCACTGCCCTAGCAATTCATCCCCAACCGACAGTCGAAAGGAAGTTATTCAATTGGGATTGAATCTACTGTCGGATGGGATATTCTTGCAAATCTACGATAAACCCATATCTATTTGACTATGATAATAACGGCTTCTTCTTCCTATCGGAGTGAGCTTAACTTGAATCTCCACATCAAACCGAGTTCCTTTCTCATCTTTAACATAGACATCCAATCGAACCCCTTTGTATTCTGGATGATATCGAAACTCTTTTTCTGTAACGACTTCCACATGATCAATGTTAATTTCAAGAATTCGCTCTAATAGTAAGCGGCAGTTTTCAGAATCTGACATAACTGCTCCAAAAAGAAAGTTATCGAGAATTGTTAGTTCTTGTAAAGTTTTTTTCATTGTAAGACTTCTCCTTTCAACAGAGAAATCCTGCAATTTAATTTTATCATGAATTTATGGATAATCCAACGTATTAGGAATAATCTAACTTATAAGAGATAAAGCAAAAAAATCAAAAATCCCCCTTACCATTTAGCAAATCATATGCCAATGGAAGGGAGATTTAACATTTGTATAATTTTAATTAATCGTCATATGCTTTTAAATACTTTGCTCCGACTTATTTGCATTTCCACACTGGTTTTCTCTTCTCCACGAAAGCCTGATTTCCTTCAATCTTGTCTTCTGTCGCAAGATTTAAAGAAGTATAGTACTCGTTCATTTCCCAGGCTGCGGATGGGTACATGATATTCATATCCATGGTCTTGTACATACACTCTTTGGTCAGTCGTACGGACAGTGGTGCATTCTGGCAAATGCGTTCAGCCATGGCCATGGCTGTGGATAAAAGGTCTTCTTCTGCCACCACTTTGTTGATAAGTCCCCATTCATGAGCGGTCTGTGCAGTGATTGGCTCGCCGGTCAGTGCCATTTCCATGGCAAATTTGATTGGTACCTGACGGGAGATACGAAGCATACCACCGTTTGCCACCATACCGATGCCGACTTCCGGCAGACCGAACTTGGAATGTTCGGATGCGATAGCAAGGTCACAGGCAAGTACCATCTCGGTACCGCCGCCCAGAGCCATACCATTTACTGCAGCGATGATTGGTTTCTTGAAGTAATGGTGAATCAGACCGCCAAGTCCCCAATCCTCGTAACCTTTTGGTGGAAGCCAGGAATTGGTTGCCAGTTCTTTAATATCTGCGCCCGCGCAGAAGGATGGGCCATTGTTAGTGATCACTGCCACCCATAAATCGTCATTGTTCTCAAAATATTCCAGTGCCTGGCACATTTCCAGCCACATCTGGCTGGAGAGGGCATTTCTCTGGCGAACGCGGTTTAATGTCATTAAAAAAACTTTGCCTTTTTCTTCCGTTAAAATATGTTCGTATGTCATGGTTGAATCTCCCTTTATTTTTCTTTTTAGTTATATAAAACAACACACCTTTATCTTTTGTCAAAATACAGGATTCCTCTGTATCTCAATTGTGTTATTTGTTATTTTGTGATATTCGCTAATATCTCGTTAAATTCTTCAATGCTACTTGATCAGGCAGCTAATACAAGCAATGATTTCAGCACATCCATATCGGATATTGCCAGCAATTCTTTTTGTATAGATTCTGGAACAGGGCCATGAAGTCATGCATTCCTATTTTATCATATAGAATTGTGACTGCGCAATTAATTTTGATTATTGGGCGAATAGTGCTCTTGTTTATTCTCTCCGCCCACCACTCCATGTTAGCCTTCCGGCTTTTGGGCTCTCTGAGCTCTTTTCTCTTCTCTCCGCCCACCGGGCAGTGCAGGTCTTACGGGAAGTGGGTGAACTGAGCTCATTTCACTTCTCCACGCCCACCAGGCAGTGCAAGTCTTCCGGGGAAGTGGGCGTTCTGAGCTCACTTTACTCCTCTCCGCCCACCACTCCATGCTAGCCTTTTGGCTTTTGGACTCTCTGAGCTCTTTTCTCTTCCCTCCGCCCATTCACTGCCACTACTCTCCCGGACCTTGGGCGAACTGAGCTCATTTCTCTTCTCCACGCCCACCAGGCAGTGTAAAACTTCCAGAGACTGGGCGAACTGAGCACTTTTCTCTTCCCCGCACCCATCAGACAGCACAAAACTTCCGGACCTTGGGCGAATTGTGCCATTATAACTCCTCTCCGCCCACCAGATAAAAATCTCCAGCCATGCTCTGGCCGTTCTGAGCTCATTTCTCTCCTCTCCGCCCAACCGCCAAAAAATCTCCAATCAGCTCCAAAACCTTCTCCCCTATCTACCAAATCCCAAGCACATAAGTACAAAAAATAGGTCCGTGCCTCAGCACGGACCTACAAAAGGAAAACTCCTATATTCATTTTATATTATGCTACGCATTCCCTAAACCAAATGGAATATGTTAATCAATAACACCCATGCCAATCCATAGTAAGTAACTACGGCTACCAGGTCATTTACTGTGGTGATCAGCGGACCGGAAGCAACGGCTGGGTCGACCTTAATCTTATGGAAAAACATAGGAATTAAGGTTCCTACCATACTGGAGATAACCATGGCTACCATGAGGGCGGTACCTACACAGCCGGAAATCAGGAATGCATTGCCCATTGGCACATGTTTTAATAAGAACACGTAAAGGCCAATAAAGAGAAATGCCATGGTTCCGAGGAAAAGGCCGTTGGAGAAACCAACGCGGACTTCTTTAAATACCAGGCCTACTTTCTGGCTTCCCGTGAGGTTTTCGTCCATAAGAACACGGATGGTTACCGCAAGGGACTGGGTTCCTACGTTACCTGCCATATCCAGAATCAGGGACTGGAAGCACATAACGATTGGAAGGACGGCAACAACTGCCTCAAACATACCTACTACCGTGGATACACCCATGCCGAGGAAAAGGAGAACGATCAGCCATGGAAGGCGCTTTTTCATACTTTCCAGAAGGGTTTCGTTCAAATCTTCTTCTGCGGTCAAACCAGCGAACTTCGCGTAGTCTTCACCCATCTCGTCATCTACTACTTCGATGATATCCTGGGATGTTACAACACCAACGATGTGAAGATCACTGGTCAAAACCGGAATGGAATCTTCGGCGTAGTCCTTGATACGTTCCAGACAATCACTGATCTGTTCGTGATCGTGAACGTATGGGTAGGATGTGGAGATAATATCTTCTAAATCACTGCCATCGCGGGCCAGAATCAAGTCTTTCAAGTCAATGGCTCCGTAGAACTGCTCTTTACCGTCGATGACATAAATGGTTGTAATGTTGTCATTTTCGCCTGCCTGACGAACCAATTCTGTCATGGCCTGGCGGATAGTCAAAAAGTGGTGGATCACGATGAAGTTAGTGGTCATGACGCTACCGATTTCATCCTCATCGTAGGATAAAAGGAGTTTAACGTCACGGCTTGCATCGGCATCCAGCATGCGAACCAGTTTCTTCTGAGTCTTATCATCCATTTCTTCCAGGATGTCTACCGCATCATCGGAGTCCATGTGGGAGATTACGGCCGCTGCCTTCTCCAGAGAGATCTCCTGCAGGTAAACTTCCGGATCTTCGATGTAAGTGAAGATTTCAGAAACTCGTTCTGCACCTAAAATCGGATATAAAACTTTACGTTCTTCTTCAGAAAGCTGTTCCAAAGCACCGGCGATATCATTTTCATGATAATCGTCTAAGCGATCGAGGAGTTCATCTGGAGGAAGCTTACTTCGTAATATTCCCAGCAATTCTTCAACATATCCGGGTTCCGTCATCTGTAATACTTCTTTTTCCATTGGCATTCACTCCTTTCTCTCTTCAAAACATTGCACGTAACTTATATATCATAACACGTTTTGCGACAAAAAGGGAACATTTATAGTATTTATTTTTTCAAGAAGGATTCCATGGCATTTTCCAGGATGGAATTGAGAAGTTCCTTTCCCTCACTACTTTCGCCTTTGAGTAGCTTCATCACTGATTTTTTGGTGTCGCTGTCCGCCGCACGATAAAGTTCCACCAGTTTTTTCTCATTGGCCGTCAATTTCATGGAAGTGGTTCCCGCAGAGCCGGAACTGGAGCTATGAGAACCAGAACTGGAGCTTGAGGAACTGGAGCCGGAAGATTGTCCTGTTTTTTTCTTGCTCATGGCTTCTAAAAGGGATTTTTGTGTCACACCCGTGGCCTTGGCGATCGCTTTTGCCTGCTCCTGGGTTGGTTCTTTTTCATTTCGTTCGATTTTACTGATATCGGAAGCAGACAAACCATCCACCTTTTTGGCCAGCTGTTCCTGGGTCAAACCCGCATTGCTTCTTGCTTCTTTTACTAATGTGGCTAATTTTTTACTCATATTTTCTCCTTTAATGTCTGCTGTCACGCACTTTTTGGAGTAATACTACGTTGGCAACTTCATATTCATTGAGCTGGTCCATGTCAAACTGGTCCGCCGGAGTCGTTGGGTGATACCAACTGTATTTCTTGTAGAAATCCCCAATACCGGTGTCCTTGAAAATGTATCCCGCCCTGGCAAATATCTCATTGGTCGCCGAGCGAATTTCCTCGTCACTGAGCGATGAAATCTCTGACTCTGTCAGATATCTGCTGGAGCTGTCTGAAAAGATGATTCCTTCCTCTTCTGAAGTGCTGCGGGAGGCAGGATCATCGCTCTCTGTCGTAGCATTCTGTTCTTCTGTGCTTGCGTCCTCCGTTGTGGCTTCCTCATCTTTTTCCACGTCGGAAGGTCCTTTTCCGTCATCTTTTACGGTTTCCTCATGGGCATAATCGTCGGACTGGTCTGCAACCACTTCTTCATACAGGGCATCCAGGGTCTCATATCCATGATAATACCAGGAAGCCGCCGCTCCTAATTTTACGCTAAATGTATTTTCCACTGTGTAATAATCATCAAGATCCACATCGATTTCCCCTTGGTCGGAAACACGTAATTCTTTGAATCTCATGAACCAGTAAATGACATTTTCCTGATGATAAGGCGCCGCCGTATTTAAAACACGTGCTTTGTATACAAGATAAATCTTATTGACTGGAGTTTGTTCCTCTGGTTTTTTGGCATGTAAGAGGTAATATCCCAGGTAATTGATTTCTTTAAACTCTTCTCCTTCGCTGGTAAATTCTTCGGAAAGATGGGAGTCATAGTATTTCTCCGCTTTGTCTTTCATTTGTTTCAGAACTTCGTCGGAGAGCTCATCGCCGCTGGTTACATAGCTTTGCAGGCCTTCCACAGTAAATTCTTTGGACAAAGGGGATGGAACCTTGCCATATCGTTCCAAAAATTCGGTGGTATCTTTTTCTTTAAAATCATTGATCCAGAGAGTGATCACATCGCCGTTACTGAGGTCTTTTGATTTGTCAAATGTAAAGTAAAGATCCATGTCTTTCACATATTTATTATTTTTTGCATCATAGGAGGCACTGCCGTGACCATTGATTCCTTCGAAGGTCACCTTTACACCTTCAAATGCATCAAATGATTCGACTTCATCAAGGTCCTCCACAGTCACTTTCAAAGTAGTATACTCCAAGATGCAGCCATATGTTTTCTTGGCTCTTTCATCATCACACTGCCATCTGAGGATAATCTCATCCCCATTTTTCAGGTTTTCTGTATGATCCAGTTCAAAATGAACGCATTCCGACAACATTTGGTCGATATTTTTGATTTTTTTCGAATAATCAGCACAGGCCTGATCATAATCGAAGTTTGCCGTAGCTTGCCCGATGGAATCATAGCCAGAAGTTTTAACGGTAATGTATGGAAGCAGTTCCACCGTAGGTTTTCTGGAAGAAAGAACAAAGATTGTGGTTAGAACTCCCACAAGAAGGATGCCAATGATGGAGACAATGGCAATATTTCTTCTTCGGATTCGCTTTTTTTCTTTAGCAGAAACGTGGAAAGTGCCCCTTGCTCTTCTTCTTTTTGGGGAAGGATCTTTTGAATATTCCGGACCATACATTGAATCCTGATTTCTTTCAGGATCTGTCTCATCCATGAATTCCTGTTCGCCCTCAGAATCTGTTTCGTCCATGAATCCCTGCTCTCTATCAGAACCTGCTTCGCCCAAGAATTCAGAGTTCATTTCTGGCTCCATATTGTCCATAAATCCAGGGTTAGTTTCAGATCTTGTATCGCTCATGAAGCCCTGATTCATCTCTGGTACTGAATCATCCAGAAAACCATGGTTCGTCAATTCCTCTGCCGCTTCTTTTTTGGAAGCCCCCATGAGAACCTGGCTAATCTCGACTTCTGGTCCTTTGTATTTGTCAACCGCAGTTCCGCAAAATGGGCAAATCTTTGCTTCCGTACGAATCATATTTCCACATGCCGGACATTGTACCATTTGCCATCCTCCTTTTTTGAAATCTCTGTTTTATCGTATCATTACTCATTCTATTCTAATGAGATTTCTTTCCGCAATCTATCCGCTTTACGAATATTTACGGGATCTTGTTCAGCAATTCTTTCGCTTCTGCCAGTATTTATCGATGCTTTTATATCAAGCTTCTCACTACTAATAGTATTTACTGATACCTTTCAGCAATCCATTTGCAATCTTGCTAAGATTAGAGTCAGAAGTGGAAGTTCCCTGATCTCCAACTTCGATGTCAACGGATGCAATTCTAGAGTAGGATGTCTGTGTCAGATCCATTGGAAGATTTCCGCTTCCCCAAATCTTCACGCCAGCGCTTCTTAATCCGGATACAAGACTTGCGCCAAGGGCATTATGCTTTCTCCAATTGGCTCTTACCGGCATCATACTGCGATAGGATCCGATGTTTGGAACGCCAATATAGAAAGCTCCTTTGTTGCTGCTTGTGGAATCAAAATGAATGGCAATGTGACAGTTGGCATTCTGGTTTGCCATTACTGTTCTTGCGATGTTATCAAGCTTTGTGTTGGAATCCTGACGGATCATCAAAACATTATAGCCGGCATTCAAAAGCTTTGTTTTTAATTTCATCGCGATCTTTAAGTTGGCTGCTGCCTCGGACATTCCTTTTACGGAAGTTCCGCTGCTGATGGCCATGGAATATTTTGCACCTGCTGCGTTAGTTCCACCTGTCACCTTTGCGGATCCATCTGGATGAGATAATGTCTTTTTGGAGGAACCGCCACTGCAACCGTGACCTGCATTCACAGCTACGGTAATGTTTTTCTTCTTTGTTACGTGAGAATAATATAAGATTACAGGATCCGAATGGATCTTGGAATTTTTCGCATAAGTCCAGCCAGATTTCCAAACCACAACTTTCACACCGGCATTCCATTTGGAATATACTGTAGTAGTACCGGATTTACGAACAGAACGAATACGGATATAAGTATCTTTTTTGGTAGATAATTTAGCAATTGCCTTGCTGGTGCTTGTACCTTTCGCAACATTGATAGTTTTCGCATTTTTGTAAGTGCTGCTTGTGGAATACTGAATCTGATATCCGGTTGCTTTGGATACCTTGCCCCATTTTAAAGTGGTTTTTCCGCCACCCTTTCTAGTTACTGTGGAGAATTTCGGTGCAGCCAAAGATGTGCTGATCTTCTCCGCTGGTTCCGTTTGTGCAACTTGCTGTGTTGTGGTCGCCACTTCCTCTGCCATTACAGTAAATGGAATTGCCATTGCAAAAAGCATGGAAAGAAGCATTACTTTCATCATATTTTTCTTCATGATTTCACTTCCTCTTTCATATTTTAGATTGGAAATATTGTACCATAATTTCCAACCTTTGGTGTGGTATATTTTCAGCCTTTTTATGAAACATTTGTTATGATAAGAATAGACTATCCCGAACATCAGGACATTTTTAAAGAATCATAAAATCTACGTTTTTTATCATAAGGAACATGAGGAGATCGCCATGAAAAAAGTAGGAATTTATCATTATCAATATTACCGCGGTGCTTGCAAGTTATGCTACAGACATTTCATTCAGGAAATGGTGGAATCTTATGAAAAATGCCACGAGGTGGCCAGACAGATTTACGGGGATGATGTGGAATTCCTTCATTATACAGATTTTGGTCAGTATGATAGTGATGACACAGATCGCCCTAGCTTCCACCGTATCGATCATGCCATTGACAATGGCGAGCTGGATGCCGTTATGTGCTATCGCCTCAACAACATCACAACCAACGTTCCTCAGCTGATCGCTTTTTATAAGAAAGTCCGCTCCAAAGGCATGGATTTCCTAACCTGGGAAAAGGGTCTGGATGCCATGCGAATCATTGATATTTATATTGAAAAGAATAATATGTAGTTTTTGTCGCACGAAATGTAGTAGCCCATTATACACGAAGGCCTGCCACATTTCGTGCGACATTTTCGTCTTATATTATTTTTTTATATATTTTAAAATTTCTTGTTTGAACCGTGAGAGTGCAACACTCTCCGCACTTATTCATCAGCGCAATCACCGCCCTGTATTGTGTTGCGTTCTTCGGTATTTAAAACGCAAATCACAACCGCCGCCATAAAATACAAAGCCGCAAACGGAATAAAAATTTGCAGCAAATCGCCCGTATACAAAACGTCCAGTGTGAAATTTACCATTTGATGTATTAAAACAGCATAAATTATGTTTTTGCGATTTTTGTAAATTACGCTCATTACCACGCTTGCAGATACAATGGCCACCATAAACGTGACGCAGTAAATAAGTAAAGCAAGGCCTTTATAACCGGAAATAATCCACAGCGGCAGATGCCACATCCCCCAAACCGTTCCGGTAATAATTCCGGCTTTTATCGTGCTGTACCTTTTCTGCATATACGGAAGCGCAAAGCCTCGGTATGCAGGCTCCTCTCCAAGCGGTCCTCCGACCAGTTGTATAAAAAACCCCGAAACCAGAGAGAACGGCGAGAAGCATAACAACTCCCAAAAGGCCGTACGGTTTCTCACTGCCACATAGCCCACGGCCGCAAGAAACAAAATCAATTGAACCGCAATGATTATTCCTATCAGCTTCCAATTTATTTTTTCAGCAAAGAGTCCTTTGATAAAATCCCATCTTTTTTCCCCGGGCATCAGCCTTTTGAACATGAACATCAACACAAAGAACGATGTCCATGAGCAGACAGTTACGCATATCTGAAGAACGATCTTATTTGAAGTTATAAAAGTTGATATCACTCCGGTAATTGCAAATAAAGCCAGAAAAACAACATAAATCATCACCGAATACAGAATCATGTTTTTCTTGCCTGTTTGAATATCATCCATAATCTATTTCCCTTTCAGCTGTTCCGCAATGGTCGGAAGCCGCTTTTCACTTAAAATCGTAGAGGTTGGCTTCGGATCTTTTCTCAATCTTCTAATAATAATTTTATATTTTCCACAAAATCTTTTTTTGTGTTGTTTATGAAGCCGTAAGTAAAATGTTCACCGCTTTCATTTATCGAGCACAGAGCGTATCTGTCATCAATGCTCTTTTCGAGCAAATAGTAATAAATGCAGTCTGCACTACTGTCATATAAAATGCCTATATAACTGCTGATAAGCATTTTGTCCAAATCCGAAACCTTCAAGGAATCGCTTATATCAGCCATATTGAGTAATATCAAATATTGATTATCCGATAATTTAACGGCATCCACATCATAATTTTCATATGCATGCAAGTGGTATTTATCCGATAATTCATTTATATACTTATAAATGTCATCTTCGGATGAAATAACATATTCTTCTTCCGAATTTGCCATGTATCTGACGATTAAATTGTTCATACAAACACTCCAAACCTCATTATCAACGAATGTCAAAAACTCTTCCGGCTGCTCAACTATGCTGACTTTTAATTTTTCGCTGTTTTCAAACAACATTTTAGGAAGGGCCTCCTGCTCAAACAACAATCTCAGTCCACGGTGCAGCTCACTCATAATACCGTCATCACCGGAAAAATCAATAGTAGGATTAGTATGCTTATAAATATCCTCTATATTTTTATCTGTCGAGGTAATTATTACCGTGTTTGAAACTTCGTCCCAATCAACCTGTGCATCTAAGCTTTCAGCTACAGCCCGAACAGGCACAAGAGTTCTGCTGCTGACCAACTGCGGCGGAACATCCAACGTTATTTCTTTACCGTTTACTTTGATTACCTTATTATCAATTTGCATTACAACGATAATATCACCCTTTACTGCTGTTACGGTTTGTGTATTATCCTCCCATTCAACGGACGCTCCCATTGCTTCAAAGATCTTTCGCATCGGGACCATCGTTCTGTCATTAATCAGCTGAGGCGCTACATCAAACACCAATTCTTCTCCGTCAAGCAAAACTTTAATTTCACCTTCAGCGAAACACATCGCTGTCGACACCACTATCACCATTACTAATGTCAATAAAATACTGATAAATCTTTTACCTCTCATTTTAATTCCATATTATAAATTAATCAGGCGATTGCGAGAATCAATCGCAATATAAAACTTAAATTTATCCGATTACACCCTTCTCTCGTCTATCTTTACCGGACATTCAACATCAGCCATCACTCCCCCCTCCTTCATTACCCTTGACAGATTTGTAAAACAATAAGCTTGTTTCATTATAGCATACCTAAGATATTTATACAACCGCTTTATTGGGAAAATCAGGTATGTTCAGCCGGCACTTTAATTTTTATTTCTTTCCTTTCAGCTGTTCCGCAAGTGTCAGAAACTTCTTTTCGCTCTGTATTTCATTTGTCACATATTCGCCGTTATAAAACAGGGCGTAATTTGTCCATGCCGCGGGTGCTGCCTGCGCCCTTTCCCGGCTGTCTAAACACACGCTTTTAAACGGGATTCCGTTTTGCTTCGCAAGCGCCTCAACAAGCGGAACGTATTTCGCCGTGTACGGACAGCCGGGCGTAAAATAAAGCACAAAACCGCTTTCTGCGATATGCGGCTTTTTTGCTCGCTCCTTAAATTTCGGTATCGCCGCATTTTCCGTAAGCGGAAAATACAAAAGCGTATAATACGGCTCGGCGGTATCAGCAAGCCTAAATCCCTTGTATTCCAAATATTTCGGATCGGACAGAAACGGCTTTTTCTTCGGTGAGGAAATC